>JAILFF010000165.1 GCA_024697705.1 Ruminococcus sp. | reverse complement strand
GGTCTTTCCGTAGGAGCTTGTGAAATGCACGAACTGCCCGTTTCCGATGTACAGTCCCACATGACCGATGCCGTCGTTTACATAATCGGGATTTACCTGCTGATTGTTGGTGCTGCAAATAAAGAAGAGCAGATCGCCCTTTTCAAGCGAATCAACGTCCACCCGCGCCGAACTGTTTTTGAAGCGGTACGTCCTTACGCCGTCGCTGTAACCCGTCTGAACGATATTGTCAAAGACCGTCAGCTTGCCCGAAGTGTTCGCCTGAGCCTCCGCGTTGTGTTCGAGATAAAGCCCTGTCCGCAGATACGCCGCCTTTGTAAGCCCCGAGCAGTCGGAGACAAGCGACGAATTGGTGAACTGCTCCCCGCAGAGATAGTAGGTCTGATTAGGCACGCGGCTGGCAGCTATCGCGAAATTCGCCGCAACGTTACGCACGCTCTCTATCGGCTTGCGTGAAGCCTGCGCGGGCTTTACATAAACGTAGCGATAAGTATAAAGCTGTTCCTGATTGGCGTTCTTGCCTGCCTTTGCGGGAACGGCGACCTTGACATATCCGACCGCTGAGGAATCAACGCTCTTGCCTGCCACAGCATTGCCGCTGACGTCGCATAGCTGTCCGCGGTAGGTGCCGCTGCCCATCGTTCCCGCGGCTTTAAGAACTCCGCCCGAACGAACGTAGTACGCAGCGCCGCTCTGTATCGTATAGTACGAGTTATATGACGTGCAGACCTTGATCTCGGAGGAAAGCGCCGTGCTTCCCGCCGCTGCCGTGACCTTGACCGTGTAGCGCGTATAGGGCTTGAGGTAAGTATTTCCGTTGTTGGTAAAAGTCAGCTTGCCCTTGGCAGACTTAAGCTCCGCGCCTGTCATGTTTTTTACGGTTCTGCCGCTTATCTTGACGGTGAACTCCGTGCTGTCGGAATAGCCTTGATAATTGTCAACATATACTATCAGCTTATCGCCGCACGTAGTGCCCGCCGATAAGCGCGGTGAAGCAACCTCCGCAGCCGACGCCGTTACTGCCGTATCGAATATAGCCGCCGAGCTCGCTGCGGGAAAACACATTCCCGATACCGCGATGACTGCCGCCGCCGATACGGCTATCATTTTTTTTCTGTACTTTTTTTCTATACTCATTTACTTCCAATTTCTCCTTATCGGTTTACACCGCTGATTACGGACACCCCGCGTCAGCGGAGTGAACGGTGAAGAGTGAATAGTGAATAGTTATGGTATCGCCTCCGCAAAAAGTTGTTGCTCAAAATGGATAATCAGTGCGGCGCGCAGCGTCCGCATAATACGCGCCGCAGGCGCTCATTAACTATTAACTATTCACTATTAACTATTCACTTTATTGACCCGCTGACAGACAAAACTATCTTTTATCCTTTATCTTCTTATCTTTTATCTCACGATTATGCCCTTACTGCGGCAATCGTCCTTAACCTGCTGCACTGTCAGCTCCCTGAAATGGAACAGGCTCGCCGCCAGCGCCGCCGAACAATCGGTCTCGATAAACGCTTCGGCAAAATCCCCGAGCTTACCAGCGCCGCCGCTCGCAATGACGGGTATCTTCACCGCATCAACAACGGCTTTCAGCATCGGCAGGTCGAACCCGCCGCGCACGCCGTCGGTGTCTATCGAGTTTAAGCATATCTCGCCCGCGCCGAGCTGTTCGCACTTCTTCACCCAGTCGATAAGGTCTAACCCCATATCAATCCTGCCGCCGTTTATGTAAACCGTCCACTTTCCGGGACTTATCATCTTGGAATCCACGCCCACGCAGATGCACTGACTGCCGAAAATATCCGCGCCGTCCCTGATAAGCTGCGGGTTCTGCACCGCCTGCGAATTTACTGAGACCTTATCGGCGCCCGCCCTGAGCGTGTTGCGGATATCGTCAACGGTCTTGATACCGCCGCCCACCGTCAGCGGGACGAATACCTTTTTAGCGGTCTCGCGCACGACGTCGAGGATAACTCCCCTGCCCTCGTGCGAGGCTGTTATATCGTAAAATACTATTTCATCGGCACCCTGCAAATTGTATTCGTAAGCACATTCGACGGGGTCGCCGACCTCCTTTATCCCCTCAAAATTCACGCCCTTTACGACCTTGCCGTCGCGCACGTCGAGACAGGGGATTATTCTTTTTGCAAGCATTGTTTCACCTCTTGTTTATATCGTATTGGACCACGACAGAAAAAGCTCCGAAAAAATATCGAGCACCTTGTGCGCCAGTCCATATCGGTCGAGCAGGAGATATGTCAGATTTGTCGGCATCAGCAGAATAAGTACGATCTTCTCCCATGACTTAAGATGGCTCTTTACCGCCATAACGATATTGATAAGCACTGCCAGAAAGCAGCCCGCCATTATTATCTTGCTGAAGTATATCATTTTGTCCGTGGCACCGTATGAAATGCACGCAAATGCCAAAAATGTCGCCTGTATCAAAAGCGAAATAAACAGCTGCTTGATAAACTGTATCAGCAGCGAATCGTTGTCGGACATTACCACACACCGCCTTTAACTGCTGATAAGAGCGGCGAAATTCTTAAGTATATCCAATCCCGTTTTGCCGCTCTTTTCGGGGTGGAACTGACAGCCGTAAACGAACTTTCCGTCAGATACGACAGCAGGCACTTTCCCGCCGTACTCCACAAAGGCGTTAAGCTCATTGTCGGGACAGAACGCCTGATACGAATGGACAAAATAGACATATTCGTTATCGCCCAAGCCCTTGAACAGCGGGCAGGCGTTCGCGTATTCCAGCTTGTTCCAGCCCATGTGCGGGATAACAAGCCCCGTGTCGGGTATCTTGTCCACATAGCCCTTGACAAGACCCAGACCATCGCACTCCTCAAACTCGAAGCTCTTCTCGAAAAGCAGCTGCATACCTAAGCATATCCCCATGAACGGCTTTACCTGCGACTGCTGCTTTATCGTATCGACAAGCCCGCTTTCGCAGAGCTTTCTCCACGCGGCGGGGAAAGCTCCCACGCCCGGCAGGATAAGCGCGTCGGCGGCTTCAAGGTCGCTTTTTTCGCTCGTCAGCTTGCTTTCAAGCCCGAGATAATCAAGCGCGTTCTTCACCGAGAAGATGTTCCCCGCGCCGTAATCAATAATCGCTATCATTTATAGCACTCCTTTTGTGGACAGCACTCCGCCGCCCGTTACCGTCATCGCGTCCTTTAAGGCGTGGGCGGCTGCCTTGAACATCGCTTCGATTATGTGGTGGTCGTTCTTGCCGTATTCCTCGCGGAGATGCAGCGTGATACCGCTGTTCATCGCGAAAGCGCGGAAAAATTCCTCCGTAAGGCAGGTATCGAATTCGCCGCAGCGGAAGTCGGTAAACTTCGCGTTGAAGGCTAAAAACGGTCTGCCGCTGATGTCGAGCGCACAGAAGCTCAAAGCCTCGTCCATCGGCACGAACGCGCTGCCGTAGCGGGCAATTCCGCCCTTGTCGCCGAGCGCTTCCGCAACAGCCTTTCCGATGCAGATTCCAACGTCCTCGACGGTGTGATGTCCGTCAACGTTCAGGTCGCCCTTGCAGCGAACGTCCAGATCCATGCCCGCGTGAACGCCGAAAGCCGTCAGCATATGGTCAAAAAAGCCTATACCCGTGTCGATATTGACCCGCCTTTCGCCGTCCAGACGCACGAACACCTCAATATCGGTCTCTTTTGTCTTGCGTTTTATTTCTGCTGTTCTCATACTCTTTTACCTCTGTCAATTTATAGAAACTCCGGCGGCACGAACTTAACGCCCTTTTCGAGCAGATGATCCACGAACAGTTTATAGTACCCGGGAACAAGCTCCTCTGTCAGGTCGTGGGCGTGGAGCAGGATAATATGAAAGCCGCCGTCCGAGAGCATTGCATGAGCTTTGTTCATGCCCGCTCCGTTTTCGGGGGCGGGGTCGTTAATGCGCTTAAAAACGTCGTCCGCCGTGAAGCCGCTGCCCTTGCGGATATTGTACTCGCAAAGGTCGAACGTCCAAAGCGTGTCGATGTCCTTATCCAAGCCGCTCTGTTTCCAAAAAGGAAAATTTACCCTGCGGTCGTCGAGCTTTGTAAAGCCCTTTTCGGCGAGATACTTTTGCAAATTCTCCTTATTTTCACCGCCCTTGTCGCCGTAGGGAAAACGGAACGGGCGGTATTTGCGCTCAACGCCCGCGTCGTCGTAAAGCCTGTCGAGCAGCTCTTCGTTTTTCTCGATCTCCCGAACGCACTCTTCAAAAGTCAGCTCTGAGAACTTCGGGTGCGTATAGCTGTGATTGCCGACGATGATACCGTTTTTCAGCGCGTAGACCGCGTTGTCGTAATAGCTCTCGACCATTTCTCCCCACGCGAACATCAGCGGCTTTATGCCCTTTTCGTTAAGATAGTCAACTATCGCATGGGTGTTTTTCGACGAGATATCGTCTATCGTCAGAATTGCTTCTATCATGACTTTTCTCCCTTACAGATGCCCTCCGGCAATATGCGGATTATTGTATGGCGGGGGCAGGTTCGACTCCCGCCCGTGCCTTGCGCTTTTCCACTCTTGCACGAAAATCGCTGCGCTCTTTCGTGCAATAAAATCGGCAATTTGCTTGTTTCCGTCACGTTATGCTGATTTATTTGATTGTGCGTTTTTGTAGGATTTTCTTGAAATTGCCGATTTTATTTTTTAGCCGTTCAATTTTCTTTCTCCAAGTTGTTTGCTGCCGTCGTGGGCTTTTGTGGGGGAAACCTGCACGAACTGCGTTCGTGCCGTGAAGAAGGGTTATCCCCCACACGAGCTTGCTGGCATTAACATAGTTAATGCAGCCAACC
>JAILFF010000258.1 GCA_024697705.1 Ruminococcus sp. | reverse complement strand
ACGCCCTCCTACGCGCAGTACATGGGCGAGCTTGCTAAGGAAAAGGGCATTTTGCAGAATATCCACTTAAAGCACGGTATCCTGGGCTCTGAGGGCTGCACCATCGAAATGAGAAACGCCATCGAAGCGACAACCGGTATGTTCGTTTCCGATAACTACGGCATGAGCGAGCTCGGCGGTCCCGGCGTTTCGGGCGAGTGCGAGTTCCGCGACGGTCTGCACATCAACGAAGACCACTTCCTCTGCGAGATCATCGACCCCGCAACGGGAGAAGTCCTCCCCGCAGGCAGCGAGGGAGAGCTTGTTGTCACCACGCTCACAAAAGAGGGTATGCCCGTTCTGCGCTACCGCACAAGAGATATCACCAGCATCAATTACGAAAAGTGCCGCTGCGGAAGGACCTTCGCGAGAATGGCAAAGACCAAGGGACGCTCGGACGATATGCTCAAGATCCGCGGCGTAAACGTGTTCCCCTCGCAGATCGAATCGGTGCTGATGGGCTTTCCCGAGATAGCTCCTCACTATCAGCTCGTGCTGACGAGAGAGAACTTCGCCGATCATCTTGAAATAAAGGTCGAGCTTAACGAGGAAGTACGTTCGCTGCTCGATGATTACGCCAAGCTTCAGGAGCTCCACGGCAAGATCACTCACGAACTGCGCGTAGTTCTCGGTATCGCCACCAAGCTCACGATCGTTGACTTCAACACCCTCGAACGCTTCCAGGGCAAGGCAAAGCGCATCGTTGACCTGCGCAGCGAGGGTAAATAATAAATTCGGATACACAGGATAATTAATCGAAAGGAAATGATAACCATGATAAAGAAAATTGCGGTCATCAAGGGTGACGGAATAGGACCCGAGATCGTGACCGAAGCTATGAAGGTACTCGACAAGGTCGCCGAGAAGTACGGACACAGATTCGATTACACACAGCTGCTTATGGGCGGCGCTTCGATAGACGCAAACGGCGTGCCGCTCACCGACGAGACGATAGCCGCCTGCAAAGCAAGCGACGCGGTGCTTATGGGCAGTATCGGCGGCGACACCAACACCTCGCCCTGGTACAAGCTGCCCGCGAACCTCCGTCCCGAGGCGGGTCTGCTCGGTATCAGAAAGGCGCTGGGGCTTTTCGCAAATCTGCGTCCCTGCCTGCTGTACAAGCAGCTTGCGGGTGCCTGCCCGCTTAAGGAGTCCATCGCGGCTAAGGGCTTTGATATGCTCATCATGCGCGAGCTGACGGGCGGATTATACTTCGGCGAAAGAAAGACCGAAGAGATCAACGGCGTTATGACCGCCGTTGACACGCTTACCTACACCGAAGCCGAGATCCGCCGCATTGCGATCAAGGCTTTCGAGGTCGCCATGAAGCGCCGCAAGAAAGTAACGAGCGTTGACAAGGCGAACGTGCTCGATTCCTCCCGCCTGTGGAGAAAGGTCGTAAACGAGGTAGCCAATGAATATCCCGAGGTAACGCTCGAACATATGCTCGTTGACAACTCGGCTATGCAGCTTGTAAAAGACCCCGCGCAGTTCGACGTTATGGTTACTGAAAATATGTTCGGCGACATTCTCTCCGACGAAGCCTCGATGATAACAGGCTCTATCGGTATGCTGCCGTCGGCAAGCATGAACGAGACGAAGTTCGGTCTGTACGAGCCTTCGGGCGGTTCGGCTCCCGACATTGCGGGACAGGACAAGGCTAATCCGATAGCGACTATCCTTTCCGCCGCTATGATGCTGCGCTATTCGTTCGACATGACCGACGAAGCCGACGCCGTAGAAGCCGCCGTTGAAGCAGTCCTCGATCAGGGATACCGCACGGGCGACATCATGTCCGAAGGCTGCACAAAGGTAGGCTGCGCCGAAATGGGCAGTCTTATCGCCGCGAATATCTGATATCCGATTATACCGATAATAAAACACCGCCTGCGGATAAACTGCGGGCGGTGTAATTTATTTATAGAGAAATTGACAAATCAGCGGCGGCGTGAAACGACGACAGTTCCCGCAGCGATAAGCGCTAAGGCAAACGCCGTCATAGGTGAAGCGCCGCCCGTTTTGGACGGTCTTTCCGAAGCAGCACTCTCGGAGGGCGATTCGCTTGCGGCGGCGTTTTGCTTTTCGGTCTGATTAAGAGCGGCGGCGCTTTCGTTATCGGACTCGGTCGGCGCGGAAACGATATCTTCCACCGGCGAGTTTTCTGCGGGGGCTTCTGACGATTCTTCTGCGGCATTGTTCGTTTCGTCTGAATCTGCGGAAACTGTTTTCTCCTGCGTCTCGGCGCTTTCACGGGTGATCTCTTCGACGGGTTCGGACGGCTGTTCTTCCGGCGGCAAAGCGACTTTGTCGGAAAAGCCCGACTTATCAAGCGCGACCGTCAGTCTGCCGCGAGAGACCGAACAGGTGACGTCTTCGCCCGAGTAATTGAAGAAATCGCCCGCGTCCTCCGACGGAACAAGAGTAAATTCGCAGCTGTCGGAATCGGCTTTCGGCACGAACAGCGCGGTAAAGGCGATACCCTCAGCCGAAACATCGCCGCTGCCGAAGCAGTTGACCGTTACCCTCCCCGACTTATCGTCGGAAACGGTCAGCTTACCGAACGCGCCGTCCTCAATGCCCGAAAAACCGACCGCGCCGCTGTCGTAGCAAAGAACAAGAACCCATGACTGCACTCCCGGATTTTCCTCCGTCTTGACCGAAACAGCGACATTCCCGTCTGCCCGAATCGCTGCATTTTCCGCAAGCGAAAAAACAAGTCTTTCATCGGCGAAAGCCGTCAGATTCGGCAAAAGCGCCGCCGCCGCAGCCGCCGATAACAGAGTTTTATATTTCCCGATCATTTTTCTCACCCCGTAAAAAACGGATACGCCATTTACTGCGTATCCGCGTTTTGCTTTAAGCCTTCATAGCCTCTTTCAGCGCTTTGGAAAGCTGATCGGGACATGAGGTACCTCTGCCGTTGCAGTTGGTGCCTTCAAGCAGCCTGATTATCTCCTCGACAGGTCTGCCCTGCGCGAGCTTTGCCACGCCCTGCGTATTGCCGTTGCAGCCGCCGACGAACTGAACGCTCTTCACGATCCCGTCCTCGACCTCAACATTGATCTGTTTTGAACATACGCCCTTCGGCGTGAAGCTAATTTTGCTCATAAGTAATTCTCCTTTGTTATTCCACCGGTGTACCGTGTTTTTTTGCCTTCTGCTTGTTTTCCGAGATCATCGAAAGCAGCCGCCGCATATTTCCGTCGTCGGTAAAGCGGCTGCCGATATGCGTCGGGACGCTGTTGTAAAGCCCGTGAAAATCCGAGCCGCCCGTCGCCACAAGACCGTTCTCCTCGCACTTTTTCAGAAGCGTTTCCTGCGCCTCTTTGTCAGCGGAAAAATGAAAGACCTCGATCCCGTCAAGCTTGCCCTTTTCGATAAGATCGTCGATAAGCTCGACATTCCCGCCCCCGAACAGATACGGGTGAGCCATGACAGCCACGCCCTTAGAAGAATGTATCAGATCGAGCACGAAATTCACATCGGGATATTCGCGGGTAACGAGACACTTCCCCGACTTGCCGAAAAGCTCGTCGTTGGTGCTGCCGTAAAGCTCGGTGGCGTAGCCGTAGTTGACCAGCGCCCGCATGATGTGCTGCTTGAATATGCTCTTTGAACCCTTGGTATACGGTCTTACGGCGTCCTCGGGGATAGGGTAAAGCTCCTTTACCTTGTCGATCATGTCCTTGGCGCACTCCGTCCTGATAGAGCATGATTTCAGGCAAAGCCCCTCCAGACGGTCGGGCTTCTGCGGAGCGTAGCAGAGGATATGCACCTTTTCACCGCGCACCTTATCCCATGCCGAAAGCTCCACGGCGGGAATGATATTCACCCCGTAGCGTTCGCCGAGTATCTGTGCGCGGCTCGACGAAGCAAGAGTGTCATGGTCGGTTATCGCAAGGTAATCAAGCTTCATGCGCTTTGCCTGCACGATGACCTCCTCGATACCGAGCGAGCCGTCCGAAAGCGTCGTATGACAATGAAGATCGCCTATCATGATAAAACCTCCGAAATAAAGTCAACAAATCATATATTTTATTATACCACACAAAAGCGGTGTTTTCAAGCGTTTTAGTAAAATCTACATAAATTGTCACATTCTTTTTATAATTATCATCAAAATGCATAAATCGAGTAAGGCATGATTGTGTATTATGACACAATTACTTTATCCTCGCAGCATATTTCGCCAAGCCGGGCGGTCAAGCTGCCGACTGAAAGTACAGAGGGAACGCCGTCATTGTATGTCAGACGGTAGTCCTGTCCCGAAACGATCCCCGTATCGCTGCCGCGCACGCAGCCGTCGAGCGCTTTGACGGTCAGAAGCAGCGGCGAGCAGGCGGGCATGGTCTCGGCGGCGAAAGGATAATTAAGCTCGCCCAAGCCGACAGATGATTCGATGTCGGTAAGCTCGAAGCGCAGACCCTCGACAGTTTCGGGAGCGCTCATAATGACCTGCCAGCCTTCGGGAGCGCGGGTAAGCTCTGCCTCCGCTTCAAAATCGCCGTCACGGATAACGGCGTTTACGGTAAACTGCTCGGGAAGCTTTTCGGGCGGCTTTTCTTCTGCTTTTGCACAAGCGGCAAGGACAAGCGCGGCTGCGGCTGAAATTATCATAACTCTTGTTTTTGTCATAAGCTATACTCTCCTTTTTCCGATCAATAAATTTGTCGATCAAACATAGGTTCTTGTATCGTAGGTAAGTTTAGCAGTCCGAAATATCTCTTATCTTTAATCATTTATCTTCCGAAAAAAATCCCCCTCGTGTGAGGGGGAGAAAACACTTATTACAGAACCGTGAGACTATGCTTGAACTCGTTGATAATGTCCGTAGCGGAGATCGCGGCGGGCGAACAGCCCTCGCAAAGCATTTCAGCCGTTCTGCCCATAATGTAGCTGCCGAGCATACAGGCTTCGGCTGACGACTTGCCCTGAGCCAGCATCGAGCCGATGATACCCGTCAGCATATCGCCCGAGCCGCCCTTGGCAAGCGCCGAGCAGCCGAAATTCGTCACCCAGGCTTCGGCGCCCTTAAATGTCATCGTCGTGGAGTCCTTGCTGTGCAGGGTGATGCCGTAGCTGTCGGTGAGCCAGCGGCAGATGTCGTAGCGGCTCGCCTGCGCTTCGCGGAAGCTGATGCCCGCAAGCCTTCCGAGCTCGCCGATGTGCGGGGTAAGTATCATCTCACAATTCTTTTCCCTCAGCACATCTATATTCTTCGCAAGCAGATTTATTCCGTCGGCGTCGATAACAAGCGGCTTTTCCGATTTTTTTATAAGACCCTTTATGAGCTTTTTCGTGCCCTCGCCCTGCCCGAGACCGCAGCCGACCACGATAGCGTCGTGCGTTTTGATAAGCTCGGCGAGTATCGGAAGAGCGCCTTTTCCGATGCAGCCGTCGTCGCCGCGGGGCAGAGGTGTATAAACACATTCGGGCGTCTGACCCGCTATCGACTGGATAACGCTCATTGGAGCCGCAAGATTGACGATACCGCAGCCTGTTTTCAGCGCCGCACGGGAGCAGATAGCCGCTGCTCCTATATAATTCTCGCTGCCCGCAATAATGAGCAGCCTTCCGAAAGTCCCCTTGTGAGAATGTTCGGGGCGCTCGGGCATCAGCTTGTGCAGGTCGTCAGCTTCGGCTTCGCGGATAAAAGTCCTGTCCTCGCTGTTTTCGGTGTCGTTTCCGGGGATACCGATATCACAGACGGTCACTTTTCCGCAGAGAGCGCGGGCGGGCTTCATCACCATGCCGAGCTTCGGCGCGTGGAAGGTCACTGTCTCGTCGAAGGAGCAAGTCCCTTCGGCGGCGGTACCGCGCAGACTGTCAACGCCGCTCGGCAGATCGCAGGCGATCTTGTAAGCCTTTACGCCCGAGATCATTTCAAACTCGCGGCGGCGTGGCTTGTCAAGCTCGCCGTGAAAGCCCGTTCCGAAAACGCAGTCCACAATGATATCAGCCTTGATCGGCTTTTCGGAAAGCTCGCTGTATATATCAATGCTCTTATCCTTTTCGGCAAGCTCCAGCGCCTTTTTGGCGAGGTCGGTCTTCGGTTCGCCCGCCAGCTTACAGACAGCTACATCAAGCCCTGCCTCGGCGACGGCAAGCTTTGAAGCGCAGACATATCCGTCGCCGCCGTTGTTGCCCTTTCCGCAGAGTATCAGCACGCTTTTGGCTTTAAGCTGTTTGGCTCTTACAAAAACTATCCCCGCAAGCTGATTGCCTGCGTTCAGCATAAGATCCCACAGCGAGGTACCCTGCTTTTCCGCAGCGGCTTCTGCCTGCCGCATCTGATAAGGGGTCAGAATTCTTTGCATAGAAACACTCCGTTCATCGTTTTGCGGTATGCGGACATCAGTTTTTCAGGCTGTGCAGCGGCGCAGGGATCTGTCCGCCGCGATTGATAAATTTCGACGCGCTCTTCGTTTTCAGCGGCATAACGGGACCCTTGCCGAAAAGTCCGCCCCAGTCAAGCTCGTCGCCTTCCTTCATGCCGATGGCGGGTATCACACGGACAGCCGTCGTCTTGGTGTTCACCATGCCGATAGCCGCTTCGTCCGCGATTATCGCAGCGATGGTGTCGGGCTCGGTATCTCCGGGAACAACGATCATGTCAAGACCCACCGAGCATACCGCCGTCATCGCTTCGAGCTTCTCGATAGAAAGCGTTCCCGCAACAGCTGCGTCGATCATGCCCGCGTCCTCCGATACGGGAATGAAAGCGCCCGAAAGTCCGCCGATACGCGAGCAAGCCATAACGCCGCCCTTCTTGACCGCGTCGTTCAAGAGCGCCAGACAAGCCGTAGTGCCGTGAGTGCCGCACTGTTCAAGTCCGATCTCTTCAAGGATATGCGCCACCGAGTCGCCGACCGCGGGAGTGGGCGCAAGCGAAAGATCGACGATGCCGAACTCTACGCCGAGGCGCTCCGAAGCCATCTTTCCGACAAGCTGTCCGACACGGGTGATCTTGTAGGAAATGGTCTTTATAACATCCGCTATCTTTGTGATATCCGCGTCGGGGTACTTTTTCAGCGCGGCACGGACAACGCCGGGACCCGATACGCCCACGTTGATCATGCAGTCGGGCTCGCCTACGCCGTGGAAAGCGCCAGCCATGAACGGATTATCGTCAACGGCGTTGCAGAATACAACGAGCTTTGCCGCACCGAAGCACTGCTTGTCCTTGGTCGCTTCGGCGGTCTTTTTGATGATATCGCCCATAATGCGGCAGGCGTCGAGGTTGATGCCCGTCTTTGTCGAACCGATGTTCACCGAAGAGCATACTCTCTCGGTACACGCCAGCGCTTCGGGGATAGAATTTATAAGATCAAGGTCGCCCTCAGAAAAGCCCTTCTGAACGAGCGCCGAATAGCCGCCTATCAGATTCACGCCTACCGCCTTGGCAGCTTCGTCCATTGCCTTCGCAAACGGCACGGGCGAGCATTTGCAGGCAGCGGAGATCATGGCGATGGGCGTTACCGAAATGCGCTTGTTGATTATCGGGATACCCAGTTCCTTTTCGATCTGAACGCCCACCGATACGAGGTCTTTCGCCTTGCAGGTGATCTTGTCATACACCTTCTTGCAGGCTTTTTCGATGTCGGGGTCGATGCAGTCGAGCAGGGATATGCCCATCGTTATCGTCCGTATGTCAAGGCAGTCGTTCTGTATCATACGGATAGTTTCGAGAATGTCATACTGATTTATCATTGGTAATTTCTCCTTTGAAAGGGCTTAAATATGGTGCATACAGTTGAAAATATCCTCATGCATGGCGAGGACCTTCAAGCCCCATTCCTGCTCGCCCTTTTTGGCAAGCCTGTCAGCCATATCCGCAAAGTCGATGTTGATCTTCGATATATCAACGAGCATTATCATAGCGAAAAGCTCCTCGATCACCGACTGCGTTACCTCTATAACATTGGCGTTGTAATTGGCGCACTCGGTGCTTACCTTGGCAAGGATCCCTACCGCGTCTTTTCCTATAACAGTTACTATCGCTCTCATGTTTCACCAGTTCCTTTCATTTTTTCCGCCCTCGGACGGACAAACTTCTTCAATCAATTATATCACATTTTTTTTCGTTTGTCAAACACCGAACAGCTTTTCAAAAAAACGTAAAATACAACATATAGGCGTGCCGATTTTTAAAAAAATTAGAAATCTTGTATAAAATACTTGAAATTTCTTTTGGATTATGTTATAATATAGCTGATAATGTTTTTTGGCGGCTTGCCGCCGTAACAGAAAAAGGAGAGATCTGTTATGGAAAACGAAAGACGAATGACAGAACAAGAGTTCATTTTAAGCTTTGACAACGCCGTATCCTGCGGGCATATTTACGTGGTCTATCAGCCAAAAATGAACCATAATACAGGCAGAATGATCGGCGCGGAGGCTCTTATGCGCTGGAAACACCCAGCCTTCGGAACGCAGTACCCTTCGGATTTCATACCCGTGCTTGAAAAGAACGACCTTATTTGCAGAGCCGATCTTTTTGTGTTTGAATCGGTCTGCCGCCTTTTGAGAAAATGTATCGAGAGAGGCATCGTTCCCGTGCCGATCTCGGTAAATATGTCGCGCTACGATATTTTCCGAAACAACTATGTCGATGAGATCGAAATAATCCGCAAGAAATACGACATTCCCGTCAAGCTTATCCATGTCGAGATAACCGAATCCTCCGCGATAGGCGGCATGGAACTGGTAACGGACGTTTTGCAAAAACTCCACGCCTGCGGCTACGTTGTGGAAATGGACGACTTCGGCAGCGGTTATTCCTCGCTGAACGTGCTTAAAGACCTGAATGTCGATGTCATAAAGCTCGATATGCGTTTTTTAAGCGGCAGCATCGGCGGAAGGGGCGGCACGATAATCAGCGCTATGGTGCAGATGACGAAATGGCTCAACACCCCCGTAATAGCGGAGGGCGTCGAGACCATCGAGCAGGCAGACTACATGAAGAGCATCGGCTGCAATTACATACAGGGCTATCTTTATTCAAAGCCGCTCGCCGAGGAGGATTTCCTGAACAAGCTTCGTCAGACCGACAACGAGCCCGTTACCGCCGCGATGAATATGACGACCCGCATGGACGCCGACAAATTCTGGGATCCCGAATCGCTCGAAACGCTCATCTTCAATAACTACGTCGGCGGCGCGGTCATTTTCACCTACTTAAAGGGCAAAGTAGAGATACTGCGCGTCAACAAGAAGTACATAAAAGAGATCGGCATGAACATGAGCGAAAAGGAGATCATGGCTTGCGATCCGTGGAAATGCTTCGACGAGCTTAACATGAAAAAGTATAAAAAGACCATACTCCTTGCCGCTCAGTCGGGCGAGGAGGAGACCTGCGAGACCTGGCGTACCGTCTGCTCGAAGACCTGCGGCGAGGACAAGATATGCATACGCAGCTTTATCCGTCTGATTGGCAGAGCGGGCGAACAGCTCATCTTCTACGCTATGGTGCAGAACATCACCGCCGAGAAAAAGCGCTTTGACGAGCTTACGGACAGCGAGAGAAAGCTCCGCGCCGCCAGCGAACACGCCAACATCTACGCATGGGAGGTAAACCTCGACACGGGCGATATGCACCCCTGCTTCCGCTGTATGCGCGACCTGAACGTGCCGCCCGTCGTACACGATTATCCCGAGCCGCTTATCGAAAACGGCATTTTCCCGCCCGATTATGCCGATATGTACCGCGACTGGATGCGGCAGATAAAAGAAGGCGTGGGGACTATCGAGGGCATTATCCCGCTGACCGTCGGGCGGATACCCTTCCATGTACGCTACACGACAGAATTCGACGAAAACGGCAAGCCGCTGAAAGCATACGGCTCGGCAACGCTTGTGGTTGACGGCGAAACCGACCGATCCGACCGAAAGGAATGAACTATGGACATTAACGAAAACGCAGTATTTCCGGAGGACTACGCTGACAGGATAAAGCGTGTACTTATCACCGAGCGTGAGATCAAAGCCGCGCTTGAAGCAGAAGGCGAACGTATAAGCCGTGAGTTCGAGGGAAAGCCCCTGCTGCTCGTGAGCGTGCTGAAAGGCTCTTTTATCTTCCTTGCCGACCTCTGCCGCGAGATAACCATACCCTGCGAAATAGGCTTCATGGCGGCGCAGAGCTACTTCGGCGGAACCACCTCTGCGGGGAAAGTCGAGATAACCTACGATATTAAGCAGGACATCAGCCGCTATCATGTTGTGATAGTCGAGGACATAATCGACACGGGCAGAACGCTCAAAGAGATCGTGGATATCTTACGCGGCAGAAACCCGCTTTCGCTGAGCGTCGTAACGCTGCTCGACAAACCCGAAAGGCGCGAAGTCGAGCTGAATCCCGACAGGGCGCTCTTTACGATACCCGACCATTTTGTGATAGGCTACGGGCTTGACTGCGGCGAGCTTTACCGAAATCTGCCGTATATCGCGGAGTATGATATCTCTCCCGAAAGCGATCAATAACAAAATAAAAATACAGCGAACCGTGACGGACATTCGATTGTCCCCGAACACGGTTCGCTTTTTTTGTTTCAGCTTTTATTCAGCTCATCTATAAACTGCATACTCTTTACCGTCATCTCGTTCCACGCGGGACGAAACCCGCTTTTTACGGCATTTCTTGCCGAACGGATATTGCACCACGCGCAGCAGTAAAACGGCACCTTGCCCTCATCGAGAATCAGCAGCGCAAGATGGCTCGTCAGCGCGGAGGCTATCCCGCATCGGCGGTATTCGGGCAGAACGTCCACGCCTATCTGCCACATATCCTCGCAGTCAGCCGAACAGCCCGCCAGCCCGACAAGCTTTCCGCCGTCGTAAGCGCCTACCCCCAGCACGTCGGCAAAGCTGCGCTTCTCACACAGCGCGTTCGACCACTCGGGCTTGTAAAGCTCCGCAAACCCATCTTTACGCAGAACTCGCAGCTCATAGCGGCACGGCTGTTCCTTAAGAACGCTCAGATCGGGCAGCCAGAATTCAGCCATAAAGCAGACTGCGGCTCCGAACGGCTCGAAAGCGCGGTTCAGCTTGTAGAGAGACGGCGTTTCAAAGCTGTGCATGGGGTCGGCATTGCTAAGGTATTCCCTTGCTGCGTCCTCAAAGCCCTCCCCTGCCGACGCTACGATATTGCTCCCGTAGCTCACCATATTGCAGATAAACGGCAGTTCGAGATATATCCGCGCTTTATCGTTCTTTACCGAACGCACGACGATGTTTTCCGCCGCGGTAAGATCGGTCGGAGAGCAGCCGAGATCGGTCGCCGACTGCCGCATTGCAATATCCAGCATTTCCCTGTTTGTCATAAAAGTTCATTCCTTCCTCCTGTTTCATAGATTGATTATATCACAAAGCAGGACTTTTGTAAAGCATTTTGCGACTCGTGCCTGTTTTTATGCGACTCGTGCCGGAAAAAAACCGGCATTTGCGGGGCAAAACTGCAACTCGTGCCTGTTTTTTTGCCACTCGTGCCAGAAATCTGCGGCTTATGCCAGTTTTCCTGCGGCTTATGCCAAATGGGTTGATTATTTTTTGCGAATGGTGTATCATGTAATCACAGCAAAGAAAAAAACGAGAGGCACAAAACAAAAATGAGAGCTGTTATCTACACCCGCGATGATGCCGAGTACGAGCTTATCAGCCGGGTAATTTCGACAAAGAATAACGGATTTGAAGTGTTTCGGGCGCCGCTCGACGGTCACGGACATTACTCGGTCAGTTATGATATAGCGGCAGTCGCGATAGACGGCGCGGAGGGTATGGAGATAATGCTCGAACTGAGCGACCGCAATCCCGATACTAAAATGATCTGGATCACCAACGACCGCCACTTCGCCGGAATGGCGATACGAAAGCATATCAGCGGTTTCATCGTAAGACCCTACCGCGAAGGAGCATTATCAACGGCGATAGACGAAGCCGTAAAACAATGCTCGGGCAGCGGGACATGGCATTTCACAGGGAAAAGGAAATGAAACGGATCCTTTTCAAACCAAGTCAATATTCGCCGAATCAAGCGGCGCAATATATATAATTTTATCTGTATAGTTTTTAGGAGGAAGGAATTATGGAAACTTTAAAG
>JAILFF010000256.1 GCA_024697705.1 Ruminococcus sp. | reverse complement strand
TATAGCTGCCCGACTTCCCGAAATTATCGCCGAGAATTGCGTCGTCGTGTTTTTCGGGAGCGTCTTTTATTTCGTCGCTTTCGGTATTTTCCTCCAAAACGGTGCCTGCCGCCGAGCTTTCGTTTTTGCCCGAGTCGTTTCCCGCTCCGCAGGCAGTTAGCCCCAGACAAAACAGAGCCGTCAGCAAGGCGAGAGTTTTCTTTATTTGCATTGGCAACATCTCCGAAACAGTATTATTTTACGTTATCCAAACAGAGAAAATACAGCACCATACATAAGCCGACAACCGCCGCCGCGGAAAGCACGCTGAATACCGAATAGGTCAGCACCGCGTTTTTGATCTGCTGCACGTCGTATGCGAACAGCCTGCCCGTTGAATCGGTCAGCACCGAGACCTTTTGCGCTGGCAGTACCGAACCCTCGCTTGCGCAGATCATACGTGCTTCGATATCTTTGCCGTCACGCGGGTAGAATACGACCGCGGCTGTGTCGCCGGGGAGAGAGCTTCTTTTTAAGCTCTTGCGGCAATATTTGACGACGGCTTCGGTCTTTTTCAGCTTTTTCTCGGGTATGCCCTTTACTTCCCTGCGGAACCGCACCGAGCGCACGAGCATATACACGTTTCGAGCAAGCAGAAACAGACAGACCAAAAGACAGAAGACTACCAACGCTATATCCTTCATATCCTCTCCGTTCATAAACCGATCATCTCCCGTCTACGCTGTCAAAGAACAGCAGTATCACGCTCATGATCTTTGCCCGCTAACGGGAATTATGAACGGCGCAGCAGGCAGACCGTCAACATTATAAATGTCGATGCGCTCGGGGTCGTCGCTGTAACAGTATCTCACGCAGTCGGGACAGGTCTTCGACTTCATCGAGATAAGAACAGTATGCTCCGATGTCAGCTTGCCTTCGGCGGCGAGCGTTTTGCCGTCATTGAAGCAGACCTCCAGACACGCGGGAGGATCGTTTTTGAGAGAAAGCGCGGGACCGTCAAAAGTCAGCTCGATACCGTCCGCTTTTAGCTCCGCCGAAACGCATCTGCTGTTTTCGGGAGCCTTTTTGCCGTAAAGCATCGAAAGCGCAAGGTAAGCTAAACGCCTGCCGACGGGCGCTTTGTTCGTCGGGTGAAGATCGTAGCTGTCGCCGCAGTCGATGGTAACAGCCATCGCGGTGTCGGGTAAAGACAGGCAGCTTTCCTGCTCGGCGCGGAGCTTTGCCCAGCCCGTGCCGACATCTTCTCCCGCCATTCCTCTGTGATTCGGAAGCTGAGCGAAGATCACGGGCAGCTTTCCGCCGTTCTTCTCGCGGCGAAGCTCGATATAGTCACGGAACGCCCGACAGTACCTTTCGGCGCTAAAAACGTTCGACTCGCCCTGATACCAAAGCATAGCCTTCACCCTGATATGTTCGGCAGGCTCGGCAAGATAGCGGTAAAGAGCCAACGGCTGCGCAGGGCAGAACAGCCCGGGCTGCAAATATTCGCTCTCGACGGCTGTATAACCCCATTCGCCTTTCAGGTCGATACGGTTCTTGCCGAGCTTAAGGCAGTATTCGCCGTTCGGCTTGAGGCCGCCGTTTCCGTTCTTGACCTCCATGCAGACGATAACGCTGTTTTCGCCATGCTTCAGCAGCTCAGCCTTAACGGGGTATCTTCTCGGAGGATACAAATAGCCCGTTTCGCCGACCTTTTCGCCGTTAAGATAAGTACGGTCGCTGTCGGTCAATGTTCCGAGACAAAGCTCCGCGTCAACGATCGGCATATCGTCGGGAATCATGAACTTCTTTCCGAGCCAAACTCTGCCGCAGAAGCCTTTGAGCCGCTCATCGTGGCGGAAATAAAACGGAATATTGCATACATTCTCGAATTTATAGCCGTCCTCGAACACATGGTCTTTTACTTTGTCCTTAGCGTTCAGCTTGTTCGCCCGGTTACACTCGTTTTCACCGTTGGCGCTGTTTGTCTTTTCCTCAAAACTGCCTTCTGCGTATTTTGCAAGCATTTCGTTAAGCGGGTCGTCGTTCAAGCCGCGGATCATCTTGCCCGACATAAAGCTTTCCACCGACGCGCCGCCTGCCGAATTGTTCAGCAGTCCTATCGGAACATTAAGCGCCTTAAAAAGCTCCGCCGCGAAATAATACCCCACGGCGCTCATATCCGGCAGAGCGTCGCTGTCGGCACGGAGCCATTCTCCGCCCGCAAAATCTCCCGCGGGCTCGTTTTCATCAAAGCAGCATTTTACGGGCGGACGAAATTCTCTCACGAAAGCGAATTTCTCAAACTCGGGCGGCTCGTAGGGGTCGTAGGTGCGGTTGAGCGGCAGCTCCATGTTCGACTGCCCGCTGATATTAAAAAGCTCACCGAAAAGCACGTCCTTAACGGTGACGG
>JAILFF010000135.1 GCA_024697705.1 Ruminococcus sp. | reverse complement strand
GAAGAGTACAAAAATGCGGACACTCTGTTCTGTTTTGTGCCTACCGATATCGAAGTTGATACCCGTCCCGTTATCGAACGGGCGCTTTCGGACGGAAAGCGCGTCGCCGTTCCGCGCTGCATAAGCGGCAAAACGGAAATGCGGTTTTATTATATCAGCGGTTACGGCGACCTCGAAAGGGGCGCTTTCGGCATTATGGAGCCTGTCAGCCGATGCCGTGAATGTACGGACTTTTCGGGGGCGCTGTGCGTGACCCCCGCGCTCTGCTGCGGCAGAAACGGCGCACGAATGGGCTACGGACGCGGCTATTACGACAGATTTTTCACGGGCTTCGGCGGGATAAAATGCGCCGTTATCCCCGAGGAATTTCTGTTTGATGCCATACCATGCGAGCCGACCGACATTCCCGCGGACATGATAGCCACGGAATCGGGGCTTATCAGACTCGCGGGCTTTTGAACATAGGGAAAAGTAAGGAAGGATAGACAAACTATGGATAACAACAATAATGAAAGGAATACTCCGGATATTTCTTTTGGTTCGGGCGCACCGACGGGACTTTTTGACGATCCCCCCGAGAGCGCTGCCGCAGAGTCCCGCGTCATTCTCGACAAGGACAAGCTGTCGGCTCCCGCGGAAGGCTCGGCGCCCGTTATCAATAATAGTACGGCGGCTCGGAAACAGCCCGTTCAGATGAAAAAGCCCCAAACGGGAGCGGGAAAGAACGGCGCTCCGCAGAAAAAAGCAGGCACATCAGCCGAGAGAAAACCGGGCGGTACTGCTCCCGTCAAGCACAAGACTCAGGCAGGACGCTCCTCAGACGAAACGCGGAGATTCGTCTCTCAGCCGCGCAGCGCAAACGAGCCCGACGTCAGCCCCGAAAATGACGACGCTACCCGTCATTTCGGCAGAGCGGCTGCGGGAAATACCGCTCAGGTAAAACGTCAAAACCCGCCGCGCCGTCAGGCTGCCGAGGCTGAACATTCCGCACAGGGCGCACAAAGGCGCAGACCTGTCCGCCGCAAAAAGAAAGAGCATATGTTCAATACCTCGATAATCACGGGGCTTACCATAACTATCGTTGTTATTTCAGCCTCGATAGTGCTTGCCACCAACGGCATAACGCTCGGCATGGAATACTTAGGCTACAACAAGTCCGACAGAGAGGTAACGTTCAACATTCCCGAGGGCGCCGACAGCGAGCAGATAATCGACCTGCTTATCGACAACAATATCATCACGAACCGCACGCTTTTCAAGGCGGCGCTTCGTATCGTTGACGAGCCGATACTCTACCCCGGCGATATCACCCTTTCGCCGAACACCAGCTATCCCGAAATAATCAAGACGATAGGCACGCAGCGCGAACTTTACGAGACCGTAACGCTCACGTTCCAGGAGGGTACCAATCTCCGCGCCATCGCCGCGAAGCTCGAAAAGAACAACATCTGCAAGGCGAGCGACTTCCTGTGGCAGTTCAACAGAAAGCTCGATCTGCCGATAGATTCCAAGATCAGCCATTCCTCCGACGTTTATATGGATATGGAGGGCTACTTCTTCCCCGATACCTATGAATTTTATGTGAACGACTCGCCTTACAACGTTTCCAAGATCGTGCGCGAGAACTTTGACCGCAAGATCACGCCCGAAATGTACGCACGAATGAACGAGATCGGCATGGACCTCAATCAGGTGATAACGCTTGCCTCGATCGTCCAGTGGGAGGCGGGCAATACCGAGCAGATGCCCACCATCGCAAGCATTTTCCTGAACCGTCTGAAAGACCCGCAGACCTTCCCGAATCTCCAGTCGGACGCTACCAAGAACTATGTCGAAAAGGTAATCGACCGCGTTGAAACATCTACCGCGATGCTCGATCACTACACGAACGTATACGACACATATGTTTGCTTCGGACTGCCCGCGGGACCCGTTTGCAGCCCCGGTCTTGACGCGATAAACGCGGTGCTTTACCCCGCGGACACCAAGTATTATTACTTCTGTCATAATCTCGATACTGGCGAGGTATTCTACGCCGAAAGCTACGAGCAGCACCAGAAGAATCTTAAAAAGGCAGGTCTGAAAGAGTGACGGCGAACAAATATTTCCGACCGCTGGAGGTTCTTTCCCCCGCGGGCGATACCGAACGGCTTGAAGCGGCGCTGGATTTCGGCGCGGACGCGGTTTATCTCGGCGGACGAATATTCGGTATGAGAGCCGCTTCGCCGAATTTCACCCCCGAACAGCTCAAAGCCGCCTGCGACACGGCGCACTCGATGGGCAGGCGCGTCTATCAGACGATGAACACTCTGCCGCGCAATAACGAGATCCCTTTGCTCGAAGGCACCGTAAACGACGCGGTCGCGGCTGGAATAGACGCTCTTATCGTCAACGACGTCGGCGTGCTGTCGCTTGTGAAGAAATACGCCCCCGGCATGGAGATACACATTTCCACGCAGACGGGCGTGGTGAACTATGTCACAGCGAACGAGCTTTACAATATGGGCGCGAAAAGGGTCGTTCTGGCGAGGGAGCTTTCTCTTGAAGAGATCGCGGAGATACGCGCCAAAACTCCCGCAGAGCTTGAAATAGAGGTGTTCGTTCACGGCGCTATGTGCATGAGCTTTTCGGGGAGGTGTCTAATTTCCGACTACATGATCGGGCGAGACGCCAACCGCGGAGAATGTGCGCAGCCCTGCCGTTGGGGATACCATCTTATGGAAGAAAAGCGTCCCGGCGAGTTTTTCCCGATCTTCGAGGACGAGCGCGGAACGTTCATCTTAAACGCGAAAGATCTCTGCATGATCGACCACATCGACAAGCTCGCCGCCGCGGGCGTAGACAGCCTTAAGATCGAGGGGCGGGCGAAATCGAGCTACTACGTTTCGGTCATCACGAACGCCTACCGCCGTGCGGTGGACATTTTCCTTGCCGACCCCGAGAATTTCTCGCTGCCGAAAGCGATACACGACGAGGTGTTCAAGGTCAGCCACAGGGCTTACTGCACGGGATTTTTCTTCGGACACCCGAAGGACAGCCAGTATTACGAGAGCAGCGGCTATATCCGCGACTGGGACGCAGCGGCTATCGTAACGGGCTACGACGAGGAAAACGGGCTTTTGCAGTGCGTTCAGCGGAACAAATTCCTGCGCGGCACAAAGGCAGAGCTGCTCGAACCGGGCGGCGAACCTGTCGAAATGACTCTTGACGAGCTTTTCGACGAGAACGGCGAGCCTATCGAGGACACGCGCCACGCTGCAATGAAGTTTTCGATAAAGTGCGCAAGACCGTTCAAAAAGCACACTATTATACGCATTGAGAAATAATTCTGAGCCGGACTCAAAATGTCCGGCTTTTTTGTAACACATTTTTCTCCGCCGCATACTTTGTAATATGAGCCGCACACAAAGGGCGGTTCAAATACAGACAAAGGAGCTTTCACTATGAATAACAACTGCAACTGGTGGATCATCATTCTCGTGCTTATCGTTTGCTGCGGATGCGGCAACGGAATGGGCTGCGGCAATAACGGCTGCGGCTGCGGAGGCTGCGGCAACAACTGCTGCGGCGGTTAATTAAGCATACCTGCCCCGTGGGATAACCTGCGGGGCAGGATTTTTTAGTTGATAGTGAAAAGTGAAGAGTGAACAGTTAAGGTGCGCCTTCGGCGAGTTATTGCGGACGCTTTGCTCCGCTGTGCGATTTGAGCGAACCGAGCGCTTTGATTGTAAACAAATTGTAAACGTTAAAAATACTTAAGAAATTCTTTAAGCTTGCAGTTTATGATTAGATCAAGGAAAAGAGATCCTAAAAAACAAAGGGAGGAATTATTATGAATGAAATACTTATCAATGTGCAAGGGCTTTGCAAACAGTTCAAGAAAAGCCGAGTGCTTAAAGACGTTTCTTTCACCGTTAAAGAGGGCATGATCTGCGGACTTGTAGGTCCGAACGGTGCGGGCAAAACGACAATTATGAAAGCGCTCGGCGGGCTTATCATACCGACCTCGGGCAAGATCGAGCTTTTCGGCGAATCGAGCGAAAAGGGGCTCGCCCACTCGCGCAGCCGCATGAGCTTCATGATCGAAGTACCCTACGCCAAACAGAGCATGACGGCACGTGAAAACCTCGAAAAGCTCCGCCTGCAAAAGGGTCTGCCCGACAAAAACCGCATCGACGAGGTGCTTGAACTTGTAGGTCTCGCCGATACGGGCAAGAAGCACGTCAAGAACTTCTCGCTCGGCATGAAACAGCGGCTCGGCATCGCAGGGGCGCTGCTCACCAAGCCCGAACTCATGGTGCTTGACGAGCCGGTCAACGGTCTCGACCCCGAAGGCATCGTCGAGATACGCGAAATGCTCTTAAAGCTAAACCGCGAGGAACATATAACAATAATTATTTCCTCGCATATCCTCTCGGAGCTCTCGCTGCTCTGCTCGGATTACCTGTTTATCCGACACGGCGAGCTTATCGAAAGCCTTTCCGCCGAACAGCTCAAACGCCAGTGCCACGAGTATTACCATATCCGCACCGACAAGGACAGCCTTGTCCCCGCAGTGCTGAAAAATACGCTCGGCATCGAGGACATAGAGGTCGAAAAGGACGGCTCTGTCCGCGTTTACGAGCGTATCGACGAGCTGAGGCTCATATCGCGCACGCTTTACGAAAACGACATAACCCCCGTCGAGCTGCATCTTAAAGACGCAGACCTCGAACAGTATTACATGAATATGGTCGGCGAGGACGGTCAGGATAGTGAGGAAGGTGACAAAAATGATAAATCTGATAAAGGCACAGCAGTACAGAACGCGTCGTGACATCGCGACCTACATAGCGATCATGGTCGGATTATTGATCTTCAGCATGACCGCGCTGCTTTCCATGTCTGACGAAGGCAGCAGCAACGCAGACGCAGGGCATTTCTTTTTGATGTCGGCAGGCGGGTTTGCGGTCACCAGCAGTCTTATTATCCTGACGCTTACGGGTATGATAAGCGGCTCGGATATGCTCGACAAAACGATGAATTTCGAGATACTCGACGGAGCAAAGCGCTCAAAGGTCTTTTTTTCGAGATTTCTTGTCTCGCTCTGCTGGGGATTGAGCGTCATGTACGCGGTGGTTATCATACCGATGATCGTCACAGGAATTATAAAGGGCTGGGGCAATATCATCAGCGTGGGGCAATTTGCACAGCGAATGGCGCTTCTGCTATTCCCGTTCGTGAGGATAACGGCGCTCTACACGGCAATGACTTTCACGATCGGCGATTTCCGTGCGGTATTCGCTATCGGATATATCCTTTCAGAGACCGAGCTGCTCGTCGAATTTGTATTTTTGGAGATCGTAAAGGTACCCGTTTATGTGCGCTCGCTGTTTTCGGTGCCCGCCGTGAATGTGCTGCTTGACGTGAACAACATTGGCTTTGATTACGTCAACTCGGAGGACATTCAGGTGGTAAAAAACACTCTTTCAGCGTCGGAGTGCGCGATATGCGTTGGAATAAACATTGTTATGACGGTGCTGATGCTCGCTCTCGGGCTGAAAGTGTTTAAGAAAAAGGATCTGAAATGAGGTGACGGACATGAAAAATATTATGAAATCGCAAATTTACCAGCTTGTCCGCAACCGCAGCTTACGCGCTTTGGTACTGGCTACGATCGGACTTTCGGTGTTCACGGGCGCTATCGGCAAGATCGAAGGCGGCAAAGATATGAACGCCTCCGACTATATTGTGGGAACACTTTCTATCGTAATAGCAATGGCGCAGTTCATAACGGCTATAATAACGGGCATCGTCTGCGCCGACGATTTTAACGACAAGACCTCGAACTACGAGCTGACATCGGGCAGACTGCGGTCGCAGTCCTACGCGGCGCGGGCGATAATATCGGTAATTCTTTCCTGCATTGTGTCGGTCTTGATGATTGTTTTGATGATAGTTACCTCGCTGATGCTCTACCCGCACGGCAGCTCGCTTAATGATTCGGCGCTGGTACAGCGCGTACTGCTGATGATACCCATATTTATCCGCCTTAGCTGCTTTTTCGTATTAATATCCTACATCGTAAAGAAGCCCATCGCGGTATTCGGCGTCTGCTACGCTATCATGATGCTGCTCGGCGTAGTCAGCAGTTCCGAGGGCAGCATAAAGAGCGCTATGCTCACCGGATTCGGTTCGTTTAAGAATGTCTGCCACTTTGACGAATGGTACACCTACGGACTGAACACTCCCGAGTACCACGTTTACGAGCCGTATATCGACAGCAAAACGGCTGCGCTTACGGTATTAGTTTCTCTTGCGGCAGGGGCGCTGTACCTCCTTCTCGGATACAGCTATTTCCACCGCGATGACATAGAATAAGGGGGCGGAACTATGAATAACTACGATTTGGCGCTTATGGGCGCGGAGCTTTTGTTCTGCCTGCTGCTGTGGCTGCTGGCGGGCTATGCCGAAAGGGTGCTCAGCACAAAATTCAGGCTGTTATATCTTGTTCCCGCGGTGGTCTGCCTTTTGCTTACATTAATGGTGGGTCCCGAGCTGTGCATGGCGGGAGCGTACATAGGTTCGGTCGGGCTGGCGTTCGGATTCTTCCGCGACGAGAAAAAGCTGCGGCGGATAAGCTCGGTAATATGCGCGGCGGTGATAGCTGTCTCGCTGCCCGTCTGCCTGCTTGACGGCGACTACCGCAACCGCCCCGATTACATCGGCGATTTCGAGAAAGCCTACGCTTCTATAAGCAAACATTACGCGCTAACCAAGCACAAGCAGATCGACTGGATCGAGCTTTACAAAAAATACCGCCCGCAGTTCGCGAAGGTGACAAAGACCCGCGACAAGTACGAAAATCAGCTGATATGGCAGCGCTTCTGCGCGGAGCTTTACGACGGTCATGTAAACTATGCCCCCAACAAGGGCGGCGAGGAATTCGGCAAGGAGGTAAAGCGCCGCTACCTCGGCAATGACTACGGACTGGTAATAATGCACACATCGGACGACGGCTACGCGGCACTCTGCGTTGACGATTCGCTCAATAATCTCGGTATACACAACGGTACGCGGGTGATAAGCTGGAACGGAGAGACCCCCGACGAAGCCGACAAGCACTCCGAGATGTACGACTGCCGCCCGTTCTTCGACAAAGAAAACGAGGACTTCTACAAAGGTATGCTCGCCGCGGGCACGGGCGGTGAAACTGCCGAGCTGCGCTATATTGCCGACGACGGCAGCGAACAGACGGTCACTCTGCCCAAACTGAGCGACAATTATTCCGAACGTTACAAGGATTTTTCCGAAAAGATACACAAGGGTCACGAAGCGGCGCACCTTTCGGTGACAAAGGTGAACGACACGACCGCCTGTCTGCGGATAAAGTTCATGGCTTATGACTCGCAGTCCTCGCAGAACGACGACCACATTGGAATGAAGTCGGAAATACGCGATAAGGTAACTGCTCTCATGGACGAGGGCGTGAAAGACCTCGTTATCGACTGCCGCAGCAACAGCGGCGGTTCCGGTGACATGGTTAAGGGCATAGCTTCGCTTTTCGCGCCCGAGGGAGAACATTATTACTGCACAAATCCCGTGTGGGACGAAGATAAAGCCTGTTATCCCACCGACGAAAACGGCGATTACCTCTGCGGCGAAGAGATAACCTTTACGGGAGAAAATATACTCGGCAGCGGAAAGATAATTCTGCTCGTGAACGACGAGTGCGCTTCGGCGGGCGACCATATCACGAAGGTAATGCGCGGCATGGAGAACGTCACCGTAATGGGCTTCACCAAGCCCGCGGGCGTGGGTCAGGGCGTTTACGGCATTGAGCTTGAAAACGGCTCTCTGAGCTATTCGAGCGCCGTGATGCTCGACCGCGACGGAAGTATATACATCGACGCGGGTGTTGACAAGCTCAGCACCGACGACATCGACATCAAGGTGCCCTTCGACGACGGAGCTATCCACGCCATTTTCGACGAGGACGAGGACTACCTGCTCGATCTGGCACTTGAAAAACTCAGTCAGTGAGAAATCCGCTGCCAGTACGGCGATAACGAGCGTAATTTCTCTACCGATTCCGAAACAGCTATTACTATTGCGGCGACGTCCTCTGCGGAGGTGTCGCCGCCTATTGTCAGCCGCAGACTGCTCTGCGCAAGCTCTCTCGGCAGACCACACGCCAGCAGAACGTGCGACGGCTCCCCCGACCCCGAAGCACAAGCAGACCCGCTCGAAGCGCAGATACCCTTCATATCGAGCATGAGCAGCAGACTCTCGCCCTCTATCCCGCGCACCGAGATATTCACATTCCCCGGCAGACGATTCGTCGGAGACCCGTTCAGCCGTGTTTCGGGGATAGCAAGCAGCCCGCGGATAAGCTCGTCACGCAGCGCCGTGAGCCTTTCCGCACGCTCGGACAGATCGGAAACAGCGTCGGTAAGCGCCCGACCCAAGCCCACTATCGCGGGGACGTTCTCCGTGCCTGCTCTTCTGCCGCGCTCCTGCGAACCGCCGTCCATGAAAGGCGGCAGCTCGATGCCCTTGCGGACGTAAAGCGCACCTATTCCCTTCGGCGCGTGGAGCTTGTGCCCCGAAAGCGAGAGCAGGTCGATATTCATTTTATCCACGTCAACGGGTATCTGACCGACAGCCTGCACCGCATCGGTGTGGAAAAGCACTCCCCTTTCGCGGCAGACAGCGCCTATCTCGGCGACAGGCATAACAGTTCCGACCTCATTGTTGGCGGTCATCACCGAAACCAGGCAGGTCTCGGGGGTGATCGCAGCGGAGACCTGCTCCGCCGTGATCCTGCCGAACTCGTCGGGCGGCAGATACGTCACCTTAAAGCCTTGCTTTTCAAGGGCTGCGCAGCTTTTCAGCACGGCGTGATGCTCGACGGCGGTAGTGACGATATGCCGCTTTTGTACGAACGCAGTTCGTACCGCCGCCGCGCCGAGTGCTGCCGCGCCCTTGACCGCCCAGTTGTCCGACTCGGTGCCGCCCGATGTGAAAAAGATCTCACGCGGCTCGGTATTCCCGCCGAGAGCGGCGGCGGCAGCTTCGCGGGCTTTGAGCACGGCGCGGGCGGCGTTTCGCCCCGTCTTGTACACCGCCGAAGCGTTGCCGAAATCCTCCGTGAAAAACGGCAGCATGGCTTCAAGCACCGACCTGCTGACGGCGGTCGTGGCGGCGTTGTCGGCGTAAATGATCTTCTGTGGCATAGTATCAAGTCCTTTCGGTTCATTCCTGATCGCTGTTATTATACCATACTGTTGTGACTGTGTCAAGACGCATATAGTAGACCTGCGTGATTTGGAGCTATGCGGCTTCTCTCTGAATCGGTCACGGCTCTGATAGTATTTTACCGGGGTAAGGCGCAGCTTTTTTGTCGGGTGGGCGGCAGTTTTATGATAATTTCCATCTCTCTGCTGCCAAGAAATTTGAGAATTATCTATTGACATTCACCAAAAAATTTGATATACTGTAAGCGCAGAGAAAAATACAAAAAGTTAAAGATGACAGCACTGTTTTTGGGCACGATAAACAAGAAACAAAAGAAAAATATCTTAAAAATTCCGCGTTTTAAAGGAAGTTTTATTATGAGAAAAGATAGTATTGAGCCGAACGATGCAAACATCAAAATTCCTCCTATCATTTCATAATACCCGAACCCA
>JAILFF010000073.1 GCA_024697705.1 Ruminococcus sp. | reverse complement strand
ATTTCTGCTGATTTCGGCAGGAATCAATAAATTCGTAAAGGAGTTTTTTATTATGGCTTATGTTATCGGAGTTGACTGCGGTACCAGCGGTACCAAAACAGTGCTTTTCGACGAAAAAGGAACGGTTATCGCCTCCAAGACGATAGAATACCCCATGTATCAGCCCAAAAACGGCTACGCCGAACAGGAGCCCGCCGACTGGGCAAGCGCAATGATAAATACTATCAAGGCTGTTATGGCTCAGAGCGGCGTGAAAAAGGAAGACGTAAAGGGCATCGGCATTTCGGGTCAGATGCACGGTCTTGTGCTTCTTGACAAGGACAACAACGTTCTGCGCCGTTCCATAATCTGGTGCGATCAGCGTACCGAAAAGGAAGTCGAGTGGATGACCGCTAACGTAGGCCGCGAAAAGCTCATCGAGATAACCGCGAACCCCGCCCTCACGGGCTGGACTGCCGCAAAGATACTTTGGGTAAAGAACAACGAGCCCGAAGTTTACGGCAAGATCGCTCATATCCTTCTGCCGAAGGACTATCTGCGCTTTGTGCTGACCCGCGAATATGCCACCGAAGTCTCCGACGCATCGGGTATGCAGCTGCTTGACGTTCCGAACAGAAAGTGGTCTGACGAGCTGCTGACCGCCTTCGGCATCGATAAGGCGTGGCTCGGCAAGGTCTACGAATCCTGCGAGGTAACGGGCACGCTCACAAAGGCTATGGCTGACGAGCTCGGTCTCTGCGAAGGCACTATCGTAGTGGGCGGCGCGGGCGACAACGCGGCGGCGGCTATCGGCACGGGCGTTGCGGAAGACGGCAAGGCTTTCACGACTATCGGCACATCGGGCGTTGTATTCGCGCACACCTCGAACATCGCCATCGACCCGAAGGGCAGAGTCCACACCTGCTGCGCGGCTGTTCCCAATACCTGGCACGTTATGGGCGTTACCCAGGGCGCGGGCTTGTCGCTCAAATGGTTCCGCGACAACTTCTGCGAAGCCGAGAAGGAGACCGCCAAATATATGGGCGTTGACGAATATTATCTGATGGACAAGGAAGCCATGACCGTTCCCGTAGGCGCGGAAAGGCTGCTGTATCTGCCTTATCTGATGGGTGAAAGAACTCCCCACCTCGACCCGAACGCAAGAGGTATGTTCTTCGGTCTGTCGGCTATGCACACGAAGAAGCATATGCTCCGTGCGGTGCTTGAAGGCGTTTCCTACTCCCTGCGCGACTGCGTTGAGGTATTCCGCGAGATGAAGATAAATGTTTCCGACATGATGGCTTGCGGCGGCGGCGGAAGCTCTCCGCTGTGGCGCTCGATGCTTGCCGATCTGTACAACTGCCCCGTTAAGACGGTAGCGAGCAAGGAAGGTCCCGCTTTGGGCGTGGCTCTGCTGGCACTGACGGGTGCGGGCGTTTACGGCTCGGTTCCCGAGGCTTGCAAGGCTGTTGTATCTGTTGACAAGACGCAGAACCCCGAAGCGGCGAACGTTCCCGTATACGAGAGCTACTATCAGCTGTACCGCGAGATCTATCCTGCTGTAAAGGCTCAGTGCGCGAAGCTTGCGAAGCTCGGCTGAGATGAAGCCCGTTAAGAACAAGTTTCTTGCGCGTAAGATAATAACGGCGGTCGCGGCGGCTGTCTACGCAATTCTGCCCGACATTTTTCCGGGACCCATCGACGACGCGATAGTAGGCGTTATAGCGGCAGTCCTCGAACTGATATGGGCGATACAGAGCGTAAAAGCCGAGAAACAAAATAAAGACAATTCCTAATTTACCGATGTATGAATAAACGGCGCGTGTCTACCGATTGGTGGCACGCGCCGTTTACATTTACAAACTAACGGTCGCCGCAAAGAGAGGGCATACCAAAAGTCTTGGGAAGGGGTTGGTTTTGCAGGCACTTCTGCTTATTTGTTGCATATAAGCACAAATTTCCCGCATTTCTTTGCAAAAACTCTCGTGATATCCTCCATCGCCCGCCGAGACTGCTCATTATCACGGCTGTCCGTGACAACTATCACCATGTCATATTCCGCAGGACAGTAAATATATGTGTCACGCCCCGCTTCGTAAAAGCTCGCGATATGATAACCCTCATGCACGGGATATTCCTCGTCGCCGCAAATGCCTATCGGACTGCGCGTCGTCGAGTGCGAATATACCTCCGCACCCGTTTTTTCCTCGATCGTTTTGCCGAGATACAGCGCGGGGAGCATACACTCCTCCGTGCCCATGACAAGCACCCGCCCGCGCTCGGGCAGACGATCTTTTATAAGCTCGAATGCTTCGTCGTTAAAGCCGTTCAGCCACATTTTCAGGTCGTGGACGAACACTCCGCCCATTTTCGGGTCTGGCAGCTTTTTCTCCACCGAAAGCTCCTCGAACTCAGCCGCGGGAATGTCGGTAAGCTCCGCGGGCGGCTTTTCCGCAAAGCGGTCGGCGCGTTCTTCAAGACCGTCCACATCGGCAAATATGAGCGAGGCGCAGTCGATGCCCTGTGCGGCGTAGCTCTCGCGGGTGCTGTCGTCCATGCGGTTGATCACCGAGCCGATAACGTAGCCGCTGATATACTTCGGAAGCAGCGGCAGAGCGCCGTTGATGCTTTTGATGATATTTCCCGCCGTCCTGCCCGTCGAGATCTCGTCGTCGATCAGCATTACGGGACGGTCGTTCAGCAGACTGAATTTCAGCTGCTTTGCCATAAGGTCGGTGCGGAGCTGCTGCCTTACGGCGTGGCTGTGATCCTCAGAAAATTCAAGCAGAAAGGGGTTGCGCGTGTCGCCCACGTTTTCCCGCGTGGTCTGCAAATAAATGGCGTGCGGCGGGAAATGCGTCGCCGCCTGCGCCGCGACAGCCGTGGCGGTCTCGGCAAAGCCTATTATGCAGCCTGTGTCGGGGTAAGCCGCCGCAAGCTGACTGCCCAGTGTGTCCATCATCGCGAGCGCCTTTGTCGGCGAAACGGGCAGATGCTTTGCCTGTAACGGGTCGATAAGCAGAAAGCTGCGTTTCTCATTTCCGCTGCGTTTTCCCAGTACAAAAAGATCGTCAAGCGTGTATTTCATGATATTCCTCACTTCTTATTCCGTAGATCATTGCGAGCGCCATTGTGCGGACAGCCCATGCCTTGTGACATTTTACCTCGTTCATGCGGTCGCCGCCGGCGCTTTTTTCCACGCCGAAGCCGCCGCGTTTCCAGTTGAGCACCCGCGCCGCGTCAAGGTAGTCGGTCTCGCTGACCTGCAAGCTCATATTAACGGCTTCTATCTGAGAAGGGTGTATGCAGGTCTTTCCGACAAAACCGTTCAGGCGGTCGAATTCCAGTTCGCGCTTAAGCCCTTCGAGCCATCTGCTGTCGCCGTCCTCCGACTCGAAATATTCCCACACGGGCGCCGAAACGACGTAATCCGCGCCGAAAACATTGGCGATATCCGAAAGCACCGAATTAAGTATGCCTATCTCGTAGATAGTCTTGTCGGCGGGGCGGCGCAGACCGTAGCAGTTGCAGAAATCGTTGCCGCCGACGCGCACGTTCAGCACAAGATCGCGCACCGAGTCAATGGCGGTCTTAAGCTTGGTAAGGGTCTGACTGCGGGTCATAAGGCTGATGATATCGCGGCTTTCGAGGATAGGCATCATGTAGAGCCTTTTGGGGGAGACCTTATTTATCGCCGTTATCGCCTGATTATAGGCAAGCGCGTTTTCGGAAGAATACTTCGGCAGAATGAAGCCCGTAAGCAGCTGTGCGTTTTCGCCGAGCTTGCCGAACAGACTCAGCAGATGATCCGCCGAGCGCACGCGCACGAACAGCTTCGGAAGATAGAAGCCCTCATGAGCGCGGGCAGAAAGCTCGCCGAGAGTGGCAGCGAGCTGTTTTTCCGCATCGGCAACGGCGTCGTCGGCGATAGCGTCTTCAAGGCAGAGCGCAACTGAGTACGGCGGTTTTATTTGCTGTTCTGTGATCTTCGATATGATCGCGGGATTATTAGCGGGGCAGTAGAGCAGCGCACCCACCCCGTATTTAAGTTCAAGTTCTTCGGTCACTTTCTTTCGTCCTTTCATATTAATTGAGCATTTACTTTAAGATAAAAGATTAAAGATAATAGATAAAAGATATAATACGCAACAGTGAAATATTAGTTTTATATTTCAAATACGGAGATTAAAATATATCTTTTATCTCTTATCTTCTATATAAATGCTCGTTTAACATAAGAAAGTGAAAGGAAAAAATCGGGGAGCGGCAAGCTTCCGACTTAGGAGGATATACAATGGCATCATCATGGAGCAATAACATTTCGTTTTCGGTATTCGGCGAAAGCCACGGACCTGCGATAGGCGTGGTCATGGATAACGTTCCCCCCGGAGAGACAATTGATATGGACAGGCTCGTGCAGTTCATGTCCCGCCGCGCCCCCAAGAAGGACGCGACCTCTACTCAGCGCCGCGAAAAGGATATGCCGCAGATAATGTCGGGCTTCTTGAACGGCAAGACTACGGGTACTCCGCTCTGCGCCTTTATCCAGAATACCGATCAGCACTCGAACGATTATGTGAAGTCGAAGCTCGATACGCTCGTGCGCCCCGGTCATGCCGATTATACGGGCGCTCTGCGCTACAAGGGCTTTAACGATGTTCGCGGCGGCGGGCATTTTTCGGGCAGGCTGACAGCCCCCCTGTGTTTTGCGGGCGCCGTCTGCGGACAGATACTCGAAAAGCGCGGCATCTACACGGGCGCTCACATCGCCGAGATACATAAGATCAAGGACGACTGCTTCGACCCCGTGCGCACTGCCCGCGACGATATCCTCGCCGTGCGTGAAAAGGCTTTCCCCGTGCTGAACGATGAAAAGGGCAAGCGCATGGTGCGCGACATCGAAAAGGCAAGGGATTGCCTTGACAGCGTGGGCGGCATCGTGGAGTGTATCACGATAAACGTTCCCGCGGGCATCGGCTCGCCCATTTTCGACGGTCTTGAAAATTCGATCGCGCAGCTTATCTTCGGTATCCCCGCCGTAAAGGGACTGGAATTCGGCGCGGGCTTCAACGCTTCAAAGCTTCTCGGCAGCGAGAACAACGACGAATTCTATGTGGACGATCACGGTCATGTGGTAACGCGCTCGAACTTCGCGGGCGGTATTCTGGGCGGTATCTCGAACGGTATGCCTATCACCCTGCGCGTGGCGTTCAAGCCCACGCCTTCGATAGCGCGTCCGCAGCACACCGTCGATATGAAGAACCTTACGAACGAAACTATCGAGATCAAGGGCAGACACGACCCCTGCGTGGTGCCGAGAGCCGTTCCCTGTGTTGAGGCGGCGGTGAATATCGCTGTTCTGAACCATATGCTGAGATATCCCAATTTCTGAGAGCTGACTTTTTTCGGAGGAAAAAATATGTTTCGTTATCCCGACATAAAGCCCGAGGTATTCAATCCCCGCGAGGTATACGAGGTCAAGCTTCTGATGACGTATTTTCTCAATCAGACGGGCAAGCCGTGTACCTATATGCAGCTGCTTGAGATATTCACGGGCGAGGAGATCGTTGACTATTTTTTGTTCATCGAAGCCTTAAAGGAACTGATCGACACGGGCGTTCTTATCAAGCGGGAGCGCGACGGTACCGCGGAGTATCTTCTGAGCGATGAAGGCAGAATGGGCGCCGAGAGCTTCAAGAAGCTCGTGCCGAGAAGCGTGCGCGACAGGATACTTGCGTCGGGGCTTCGGCTGTTTGCGCGGCAGAAGGCGGAGCAGAGCGTCAGCACGGAGATCACGGAGGACGGAACGGGCTGCAAGGTGAGCTGCACGGTATCCGACGGCGGCGTTACGCTCATGCAGCTGAGTTTATATGCGCCCGACCGCGAGCAGGCGGAGCATATCTGTCGGAAGATGAAAGCGAATCCCGCCGAGTTATACGGCAGGGTATTGGATTTTGTGGTCTGTGCCGACGATCTGCCCGAAGCGCCGTTTTCGGAATATTCGGAATAAAGGAAAGCCGACCGAGGAAAAGCCCCTTGCCCCCCGTTTCCGCTTTGAGGGCTTTTCGGTCGCTTTTTTTATTAAATGTTAAATTAGTGTAAAACCAATACAAAGGGCTTTTCAAACGGCGAAAAAAATGTTATAATTAAGTATGACTATATCCGCGCTGCGGCGCTTGAAATAATGGAGGAGCATTATGAAACTGCTTGTAATCGTTGACTATCAGAATGACTTTGTAAACGGCTCGCTGGGCTTTGAAGCTGCTGCGGCTCTCGACAGAAAGATCGCTCACAAGATACGCGACTACCGTAAGGATGGCGGCGAGGTCATCTATACCATGGACACTCATCAGGAGGACTATCTCTCCACGCAGGAGGGCAGAAAGCTGCCTACTCCCCACTGCGTTGAGGACACTCCCGGACATAAGCTCTACGGCTTTACCGCCAAAGAACGCACCGACAAGGACAAGGTTTTCTATAAGGATACTTTCGGTTCGCTCGAACTGGCGGATTACCTCAAATTCCGCAGCTACGAGAGCGTGGAACTGGTGGGACTTGTTACCAATATGTGCGTTCTTGCCAACGCTATCATGGTAAAGACCGCTCTGCCCGAGACAGAAGTCATCATCGACACAAATTACGTTGCGGCTCCCGACAGCGAGCTTGAAGCAAAGACCTTCGACGTAATGGAGGGCTTGCAGATCACCGTTGTCCGCCACGACGACGAATAATATGGCGAAATGACGCTTTACGAGCTGATAAAGCGCGTTTCGGATATAATCACTCCCGAAACGGGGGCGTTTTATAACTATGTGCTTTATACCTCCGATGATAACGGCGGGTTTCTCCGCACGAGATTCTGCTGGTGGGATAAGCCCGTAAAAGACCACGAACTCGGTGACGGCTGTAAAACTGTCCTCGTCACGGCAAAGACCCCGATAACAGAAGCCGGGCTTGCCGACAAAAGCGATGTTGACAGCTTTGACGGAACGGCGTATACAAAGGTCAAAATACAGTTTACCTATTCAAAATGCGAATGTACTGCTGACGACGCCGAATGGGATACCGAGCTTGGCTACTGCTATGTGTATTTTTTCGACCTTGAAAAGAATAACTTTACAAAAACTTACATAAAATGTCCGTACTGTTGAACGGACGTCGGAAACGGAGGTCTGTATTAAATGGAAGCGTTTAACTACACCATGCTCTGCGATTATTACGAGCTGACAATGGGCAGCGGTTACTTCGAGAGCGGCATGAAGGACAAGATCACCTACTTCGATCTGTTTTTTCGCAAGGTGCCCGACGGCGGCGGTTTTGCGATCTGCTGCGGACTTTCTCAGGTCATCGAGTACATAAATGATCTGCACTTCTCGGCGGAGGACATCGAATTCCTGCGCTCGAAGAATATGTTTTCCGAAAAGTTCCTTGATTATTTGAAGGACTTCCGCTTCACGGGGGATATTTGGGCTGTTCCCGAGGGAACTGTCGTATTCCCGGGCGAACCTCTTATTACCGTCAGAGCGCCCGCTATCGAAGCGCAGCTTATTGAGACCTATCTGCTTCTGACGATTAATCACCAGTCGCTCATTGCCACAAAAGCAAACCGCATCGTAAGAGCTGCGCAGGGCAGGGCGGTATCGGAATTCGGTTCGAGAAGAGCCCACGGCGCGGACGCTGCTATTTTCGGCGCGAGGGCGGCGGGAATAGGCGGCTGTGCTGCGACTGCCTGCACCGTCACCGATCAGAAATTCGGCTTCCCCGCGACGGGTACTATGGCTCACTCGTGGGTGCAGATGTTCGGCGACGAGTACGAGGCGTTCAAGACCTACTGCGAGTGCTTCCCCGACAGCGTTACTCTGCTTGTCGATACCTATAACGTGCTTGAAAGCGGCGTTCCCAACGCGATAAGGGCTTTCAACAACGTGCTTAAGCCTTTAGGCAAGCGTCCGAAGGGCATAAGGCTCGATTCGGGCGACATTACCTATCTGTCCAAGAAGGCGCGTGCCATGCTCGATAACGCGGGTTATTCCGACTGCAAGATAGTGGCTTCCAATTCGCTCGATGAATATATAATCCGTGATATGATATATCAGGGCGCGGCGGTCGATCTGTTCGGCGTGGGCGAAAGACTTATTACTTCGATGTCGTCGCCCGTGTTCGGCGGCGTTTACAAGCTTATGGCTGTGGAGGAAAACGGAAAGATCATACCCAAGATAAAGATATCCGAGAACGTCGGCAAGATCACCACTCCGGGCTTCAAGAAGTTCTATCGTCTTTACGACAAGGCGACGGGCAAGGCTTTGGCGGATCAGCTGTGCGTTTACGACGAGACCATCGACGACAGCCGCAGTCTCGACATCTTCGACCCCGACTACACCTGGAAGAAAAAGACTCTGCGCGATTTCACGGCTAAGGAAATGCAGGTGCAGATCTTCAAGAACGGCGAGCAGGTATATGAGGAGCCGTCCTACAAGGAGATATGCGACCACTGCGCGGCGGACATCGACACTCTCTGGGACGAAGTCAAGCGCTTCGAGAACCCGCACACCTACTATGTCGATCTCTCGAAAAAGCTGTGGAGCGTAAAGCAGCAGCTTCTGGCGGAAAGAGCATGACTGCATAATGACATTATGCTATAAAGCGGCTTGAAATACAGCCGCTTTTAATAATATTTTCGGGCAAAAAAGGCATGATCAAAGCCCACTGATTTAATCGGTCGGCGAACCGTCAGTGGGCTTCAGTCATCTATAGAATTATGAAAAGGGATTTAGAAGAATTCATTATTTGGTTGAGAGCTTTTGTATCTCTCTTTGTTGACATTATTATAACACTCTTAAATGAACCGAATATGAACCGAGTACATATTTCCGAAAAAATATTGCACAATGTTTCAAAATCATACTTCGGATTTTATATACGTTATGTACAACAACAGGCTGATTGTACAGACGATTTATCAAAAAAGGCAGGTTTTGTGAATTGAAGACCGCAAAGGATTTTTCAAGGGGAATAGCCGACGGGATACCGATAATGCTCGGGTATCTTTCGGTGTCTTTCGCTATCGGGATAAAATCGGCGGCGGCGGGGCTGACCACGTTTGAAGCCGCGCTGATCTCGCTGACGAATCTTACATCGGCGGGGCAGGCCAAGGGCATCGACATAATCGCGGCGAACGGCACGCTCGTCGAGATGATACTCGTGCAGCTGATAATAAACATACGCTATTCGCTGATGGGGCTGACGCTTTCACAGCGGCTCGACCCCGAATTCAAGCTGAAACACCGACTGCTTGCGTCCTACGGCATCACCGACGAGATATTCGCGCTGTGTGCCGCGAGAAAGTCGCCGCTTTGCCCCTCGTATATGTACGGAATGATCCTCGTCGCGGCGTCGGGCTGGGTCACGGGGACGGCAATGGGTGCTGCGGCGGGTCAGCTTTTGCCCGAGGTAGTCGCGGGGGCGCTGGGGATAATGCTTTACGGAATGTTCCTTGCTATAATCATTCCACCCGCGAGGAAAGAGCGTTCGGTGCTGTGCGTAGTGATCGCGGCGGCGCTGTTCAGTCTGTTGTTTGCGGAGCTGATAAAGGCAGTTCCCGACGGCTTCGCTATGATAATCAGCGCGGTTGCGGCGGCGGCGCTCGGAGCGGCGGTATTTCCGATAAAGGACGAAAACGAAAACAAGAGCAAGAGCAGGAGCGGGGAGGCGGAGTAAATGCACGCGAGGGTGCTGATCTACACGGCGGTAATGGCGGGCGTAACGTATCTTATACGTATGCTGCCGTTTACGTTTTTCACGAAGAAGATCGAGTCGCGGTTCGTTCGGAGTTTTCTTTATTATATCCCTTATGCGGTGCTGAGTGCGATGACGATACCCGCGATAATCGACAGTACGGGGAGCAGGATAACTGCGGCGGCGGGAACGGCGGTCGCGGTGGTATTGGCGTATTTTGAGCTGCCGCTGATAGTGGTAGCGTCGGCGGCGTCGGTGACAGCGTTGATAATTGGGCTGATAATATGAAAGCGAAAAACAAGGCAAACCAAAAGCAGAAAGTGAAGGCAAACCAAAAGTCTTAGGAAGGGGGTGTGGGGGAGAACCCTTCTTCAGAAGGGTTTCCCCCACAGAAACCTACGATGGCAACAAACCATTCGGAGAGAGCAAACCGAACGGTTAAAAATAAAATCGGCAATTCCAAAAAAATCGAACAAAAACGCAGAAGAGAATAGCTCTGCAAGTCTGTTCGGAAACAAGTGAATTGCCGATTTTAATTTGCGGAAGAGCGCAGCGATTTCCGCAAATAGGATTTTCCTTTCCGTCAGAATTTTTTCAGAATCCCGTGCTTTCGTTGCACGAAAATCGCTTCGCTCTTTCGCGCAATAAAATCGGCAATTTCCTTGTTTCCGTACAGACTTGCAGAGCTTTTCGTTTGCGCGTTTTGGTACGGATTTTTTAGAAATTGCCGATTTTATTTTTAGTCGTTCAACTTCTCTTTTTACCTTTGATTAGCCTCCGTCGTGGGTTTTTGTGGGGGGAAACCTTCTTAAGAAGGGTTCTCCCCCCCACCCCCTTCCTCAAACTTTTGGTTTGCCCTCATTTTGCGGATAGCTTTTTTTGTTTAATACAAATCATATCCCTTATCTCTCAGCTCGTCAATAAATTTGCCCAAAATCTCCGCATTGGTCTCCGAAACCGAATGAAGCAGATATATCGCGCCCTCATGCGCCGCACCCGTCAGCTTCATTATCGCTTCATTCGGCGCGGGTTGATCGTCCGTCTCCCAGTCACGATACGCATAACTCCATAATACTGTTTTACACCCGCACTGATTCGTCACCGCCAGCGAAAGCTCCGAGAATTCCCCCATCGGCGGTCGGAATAACGTCGGTCTTACCCCGAAATGCTCCTCAAGATAGTCGTTCAGCCCGTTTATCTCCTTCGCACATTCCTCCGCCGAAAGCGTCGGCATCGAACGGTGCGTTACCGAATGATTGCCTATTATATGCCCCTCGTCGATCATGCGCTTTACAAGGTCGGGATTGCGCTCCGCATAGTCCTGCACCAAAAAGAAGATCGCCCGAACGTGCTTCTCTTTCAGTGTGTCGAGTATCTTCGCCGTGAAGCCATTTTCATAGCCCTGATCGAAGGTAAGCCGTATGCGCTTGTCCTCTGTGTTTATTGCCTCCGCATTGAACTCGCCGTATTTCGCGTTGAAATCGAGCGCCCCGAGCGGGCGGTTCTTCTCGTCGAGCTGCACGCCTTGCCCGTAGCCTTGCTTCACCGTCGAGGGAGCCGTTACCTGCACAGGCTTTGCGGTCACGGTTTTGCCTTCGTCGGTTCTTTTGCTGCCGCATCCCGCAAGTCCCGCGCAGATCACAGCCGCCGAGAGCAGACTTATCATTTTTCTGTTAAAACCCTTCATATCGTTTTACCGTTCCTTTCTGTTGTGGCTTTTTATTATTGTCGTCAGAAACGGCGGGAATATTGCAGGAAATATTTAGTGTCCGCGACTCACGTACAACAGTACACACATCAAGTACACAAAAAATTAACAAAATCTTGTGGGCTTTGTCCATTGACTAAACGGCTTATAAATCATATAATATATAGGTACGACAGAGACAGGGGTTTTCTCTGATATTATTTTAATTTGAGTAAGGGAATGATCTGGTTATGGTAAAGGTAGTAAAGTTTGGCGGCAGCTCGCTTGCAAGCGCGGAACAGTTCCGCAAGGTCGCAGATATTATCCACTCGGACGAATCGAGAAGATATGTCGTTCCGAGCGCACCCGGTAAGCGCTTCGCGGCGGATACAAAGGTAACAGATATGCTCTACGGCTGCTATGAGCTGGCGGCAAAGGGCAAGAACTTCGACAAGGAATTCGACGCTATCAAAGAACGCTATTACAGCATTATAGGCGAGCTTAACGTTGACATTGATATCGAAAAGGAATTTGATACCGTTAAGTCTTGCTTTATCGGTAAGGCGGGTCGTGATTACGCCGCTTCGAGAGGAGAATACTTAAACGGTCTCGTTCTCGCGGCTTATCTCGGATATACCTTCGTAGACCCCGCCGAAATGGTATTCTTTGCCGAAGACGGCAGCTTTGATTCCGAACGCACCTTTGCGGCTGTCGGCGAAAGGCTTAAGGATATCGAACGCGCAGTAGTTCCGGGCTTCTACGGAAGTATGCCTAACGATACTATCAAGACGTTCTCCCGCGGCGGTTCGGACATCACGGGTTCGATCGTTGCGGCAGGCACGGGCGCCGATCTTTACGAAAACTGGACGGACACTTCGGGCTTCCTCGTATGCGACCCGAGAATTGTAAACGACCCTCAGCCGATCCGCACGATCACCTACCGTGAGCTTCGCGAGCTTTCCTACATGGGCGCTTCCGTTTTCCACGAGGACGCTATTTTCCCCGTGCGCAAGGCGGGTATCCCGATAAATATCAAGAACACCAACAAGCCCGGCGACCCCGGCACGTTCATCGTTGACACCACCAGTCAGAAGCCGCTTTACACCATTACGGGCATCGCGGGCAAGAAGGGCTTTGCGGTAGTCAACATCGAAAAGGACATGATGAACAACGAGCTCGGTTTCGGCAGAAGAGTGCTTGAGCAGTTCGAGAAGAACGGCGTTTCGTTCGAGCATATGCCTTCGGGAATCGACACGATGAGCGTTATCGTTCATCAGTCGGAGTTTGCTGAAAAAGAACAGGAGATCCTTGCGGGTCTGCACCGTAACTGCCACCCCGACCTCATCGACATCGAGACCGACCTTGCGCTTATCGCAGTAGTCGGAAGAGGCATGAAGAGTGAGCGCGGCACGGCGGGACGTATTTTCTCGGCGCTGGCTCATGCTCACGTCAATGTAAAGATGATCGACCAGGGTTCGAGCGAGCTGAACATCATCATCGGCGTTAATGAGAAGGATTTCGAGAGAGCCTGCAACGCCATTTACGAGATATTTGTGCTTCAGAGACTGTAATAAAGCAAAGTGAGGGCAAACCAAAAGTCCCGGGAAGGTGGTTTCCCACGGAGTACAATCGGTTCAAGTCAATAAACAGCAAATATTAATTCGACAAAAAACAGGATCGGCAATTTCTGAAAAATCCCATCAAAACGCAGGATCGAAAAGCTCTGCAAAACGTGACGGGAACAAAGAAATTGCCGATTTATTTTTTGTAAGTCGAGATCGCAAAGCCTCACCGTCAGGAAAGCGCTGTGCGGCTTTTTTCTTTAACGAACTCGGGCAGCTCCGCGACGGTCGCTTTATCCCGCTGACGTACACAAAAGCGTATAAGGCACACTCTCCGTGACGGGGAATGTGCCTGCATAAGTGTTGTTCTTCAAAAGAATACTTACCATTCTTTATAAGCCTGTTTGCGACCCGAAAGCGATACTGCCGAATACGTTCTTCGATATGATCACTCATGGTTCAACACATTATGCTGAAACAGATTTAAATTCTGCTTCAATGCTTTCAACCTGTTCAACGGTAAGATCGGTAAATGCTGCAATCTGCTCTTTGGAAAGGTTTCCGTCTGCAAGCATTTTCAGTACAATGATCTTTACTCTTTCGTTGATCCTATCTTCCATAGCCTTGCACATATACTCCACTCCTTCCGGTGTTTCCTTAAAATATCGGGTTCGGTCTGCTAATGGTGATAATAACATATCGTCTGCCTTGCTGCACCTGAAATCATGTATCAGCTTGGCAAGATCGGAGTTATCTTCCTTGTTATCGTATGCGCCGTTTATGTAAATGATATGCTCCCCATCATCAAACGGGTCGCCGGTCGCGAGGTTCATGCGTTCGATCGGATAAACGGCTTTTCCTTTTCCGAAGAAATCATTTTCGGTAATGAATATCACGTAGGTGTTTGGCAGCTTATCAAACTGCTGCTTCTCTTTGAGGTTATCTATGTCCATTGCGCTTGAATGGTATCTTGCTCTTTTGGGTGTTGCTCCCTTGTCCTGTCTCTGTACCTCAATATCGTACTGCTGATCATCGTCGTCAACGCCGAATACGTCAAGACAGATAGAGCGTTCACCGAAAAGGTGGTGTAGATCGTACTGCGTTTCTTCCTTGATAAGTTTCAGGTCGGGCTTGCCGATAATGATACGAAGCACAAACTGAGCAAGTTCAAGGTTATTCCTGAAAAGCTCCCGCATGAAATCATCATCGAGAGGACGGTAATTTGCAAGCTGTTCAAGGTTCTTCTGCCGTTCTTCTTCGGGCGTGAGCTGTGTTTTGAGCTTTGACAACGGTATACACCTCTGATTAACATCATTCTTCTTCAAATATATTATACCACATCTAAACAAAAAAATCAATAGAAAATACAGAAGAAACGCCGTGTTTCCGCTTTACAGAGATAAGCAAACAAAGCTTTCGGGTTCACGGTGCAGCATACGCACGACTATCGTGATTTCTTTGTAGAAGAACCGAATCAATGCCCTCAAAAACTCATCAAAGCATTATCGAGGTGCTTAGAGAAAGACAGAAAAAGCATCATTCCTCTTGAAAAAAGCCGCTCCCTGTGCTATAATTGATATAGATCTCGTCTGATGAAGGGAGCGTGAACAATATGTCCGGTCTGGCACAGCGGATCGGTTTCCGTTGGCTTGTGCAGATCATCATCGAATGTTGGAACGAAGCGTTTCTTCTGCTCCTGCTTATCGTGATGCTCATCGGTATCAGGCGCGACAGCAAAAGCGAACTCACCAGAAGCGTAAAGATACCGTTTACATGGGAATTGATCGTGTTCTACGGCGCGGCTTTTCTGTATAATTTATTCGACATCTTGGATATTGTGTTCGGCGGTATGCCTACACGGTTGTCATATATCGTGATACGCTGCGGCGTGTTCGGGTATTACGCGGTCGGCGGTTTTTTGACGGTATTCTATTTGCAGGTAATGAAAACGCATATTGCCGAAAAGCTCGGTATGAAGCGGCTGAAAACTCTGCTCACCGCTTTTCAGCTTGCACAGATACCGTTGTTTCTGATACTGGCTGTTACTCCGTTTACGGGTATCCTGTACCGTATAACGGAGAAAAACGAATACCAGCGCTCTTTCGGGTATACCGTATGGCAGGCGGTCACGATACTGACATTTTTATTTATCGCGGGCGTGGTCGTCTGTCATTGGCGGCGGATAGACCGCTTCATGAAAGAGGTCATTATCACCTCCACAGTCTTTCCGATGATCGGTCTCATTTGCGGAATGTTCATTCCGTTAAGTCTGAACAACATCATGGCTGCGATCACGGTGCTGATCTTGTTTTTGGTCTATGAGAAGAACAAGAACTCGATCATCATCAAGCGCACACGGGAGCTGGAACTCGCAAAAGCAGAGCTTGCCGAGAGCCGCCTGACGATGATGCTGTCACAGATAAAACCGCATTTTATCTACAATTCCATGAACGCGATCATGGAGCTTTGTTATACCGAGCCGGAGCGTGCCGCCGATACTATCGCGCATTTTTCGGACTTTCTTCGCGGAAAGCTGAACGCCTTTGACAGCAATGAACCTGCGTGGTTCGACGACGAGCTGGGACTTATCAAAGAATATCTTTCGATAGAATACGCCGACCGCAATAAGGTGTTCCGCGTGGAATATGACCTTGCCTGCAAGGATTTCCGTCTGCCTACGCTTACCGTCCAGCCGCTTGTCGAGAACGCTGTCAAACACGGCGTTGACCGCTATTCCGCGGATTCGCTGGTAAAGCTTGTGACCTGCGAAGACGAGCAAAATATCTACATCAAGGTCACGGACAACGGTACTGCAGGGCAGGGCGACGACTCTCTCTTTGCAGAGGAACGCGGAATCGGCATAAGAAATGTTACCGAACGTCTGCGTATGATGTGCGGCGGCGAGCTCGGTATCAGCAGGACCGAAGCAGGGACGACCGCAACGGTCACAATACCTAAGAATAAAACGGAGGATTGAATATGCACACGGTCACAGTGGACGATGAGAGCCTTGCCGTTAGCGCGATGCTTCGGGTGCTTGGTAAGAAAGACCCGAACGGCACTCATTTCGGAACGGTAAGGGTCGAGGAGTTTCTGGAGTATATCGGCGCTCATTCCGATATAGACATCGCCTTTATCGACGTGGAAATGAAAACCGACGGCATAACGCTGACAAAAAAGCTCAAAGCCATGAGGAACGACCTGAATATCGTGATCTATTCGGGACACCCGCAGTATAAAGCCGACGCGCTCGATCTGCACGTAAGCAGCTATATCACAAAGCCCGTGACGGAGGAAAAGTTACAGACAGCGCTCGATAATCTGCGATTTCCTCTGAAAACGGGAGCAGCGGCAGAACCGAAGGCTGACGAAGCTGCCAAGCTGCTGAAGGTAACGACTTTCGGGAGCTTTGTGGTATATAACGGGAACGGCGAAGTGATGAAGTTTTCAAGCCGTCATGCACAGGCGGTCTTTGCCTATCTGATCGACCGGTGCGGTTATCCTGTTTCGCCGCAGGATATTGCGGCAGACGTGTTCGAGATCACCGACTATGACAGCTATGCTTCAAAGCGTATCTCGCGGTATATAAGCGAGCTTCGCAGCGATCTGGCGGGGGCGGGCTTCGAGGATATCGTCATCAAGGAGAGCAGGACGGTCAAGATAAACAAGAAGCGCGTTTCCTGCGACCTTTACGCCGCGCTGCACGGGGACGCGGCGGCACGGGCAGCCTTTCGCGGAGAGTACATGATAGATTATTCATGGGCTGAAAAAAGTGAAGCCTTCCGCGACCTGACAGAGATCGTCGGGTAGATACGTTCGCAAGTATATTTAGTCATATCGACGATTTTTATGTCGGGAATATGGTGGATTTGTCCATGATCCGCTAAAAATGCTATATTATCATAAAAAAGCAAGTCAAACATTACCTTTTGTATGGTATCCATCGCTCTTCTACGGTGAATTACGGTGAATACTATATGCTATAATTATAATGGACTTGTTTGACTTTCAATAAATACATACTATTCAGGCATTCCGTGAGACTGCCTTTTTCCGTTTATCGGATACTGTCCTATCTGCCGATCATTCGCGCAGCCGATCGTAAAGGAGGCTATCAATGTACTATTCAAGCGTAGGTATCATTGCATTGATCGTTCTTGTTATCATAAATATAGAAGCACTCAGAAAAGTTGATAAAACAAGCGAGAATGAAGTTCGGCTCAAATACCGCCAATATCTGCTCTCGCTGATCGTATTTTTCCTTTCGGATATATTATGGGGATTTTTCCTTGAACAGAAATGGCTTGTTCCGACATACTGCGACACCTGTTTGTTTTTCACCTCTATGGCGTTATCCGTGCTTTTCTGGACAAGAGGGGTCGTTGCGTTTTCGGGTAAAAAAGACAAAGCAGGCAAAATACTTATTTCAAGCGGCTGGCTCATACTATCCTTTGAGATCATCGTTCTGATCGTGAATCTGTTCGTTCCTATCGTTTTCAAATTCAAGGAAAACACGGAGTATGTGCCTCTGCCCGCAAGATATTTCGGATTGGCGCTGCAAATGCTGCTTTTCCTTCTCACCTCGGTCTATTCCGCTATCGCAGCATTTCGTTCAAGAGGAATGAGCCGTTCTCATTACAGGATCATCGGTATTTCCGGTTTCATCATGACTTTTTTCATTATCATTCAGATTTTTTTCCCGCTGATGCCGTTCTATTCGATGGGCTGTCTTTTCGGCACCTGTCTGATACACACATTTATATACAAAGACAAGGAAGCAGAGCAGAATAAGGCGATCAGGCTCGCAAAGCAGAAGGCATACAAGGACGGTCTGACAGGCGTAAAGAACAAGCTCGCTTATTTTGAGGCTCTGACCGAGCTGGAAACGGCGCTCGAAAGCGGCGAACTGACCGAATACGGCATTGTCGTCTTTGATGTGAACGGGCTTAAAACGATCAATGATACACTGGGACACGGAGTCGGCGATGAATACATCAAAAACGGCTGCAATATCATCTGCCAAAGCTTTGAAAACAGTCCTGTGTTCCGCATCGGCGGAGATGAATTTGTCGCTATCCTTAAAGGCAGCGACTATGCAGACCGTGAAGCGCTTCTGGAATCCTTTCGGAAAAAAATCAATGAAAATCGGGAACACGGTTCTGTTATCTTAGCAAGCGGTCTTGCCGTTTATGAACCGTCAACAGACAGCAGCTACAACGATGTGTTCAAGCGTGCCGATAAAGCCATGTACGAACAAAAACACGCACTGAAAGCTGTCGGCGAATGATATTTTTCATTTTTCTTTGCCAAAAACTTTGACAACGCTGCCGCGGTTGTAAGAGAGAACGAGATCGAGACCGCTTTTCTCGACATAAATATGCTCCGAACGCCCTGCGCCTTTACGTCAAGGGTACGAGCATCTGAAAAAGGCGGTGCAGTCGTTGAAAAAGGATTTGGGCAGATTCGGAATCGAGGAAGGTACTCATACACGACAGAAATCAGTATGCCGTCGATAACTCGCTTATCGACGGCAATTATTTTGAACATCTGCTCCGCCTGTCAGCTGCACAATTGTGAGCGACCATGCGGAGCGCAGCGTTCGCAAGCACCTGCGTATGCACGTGCAATCATCGGCGAAGCCGATACCATAACTGTTAACTGTTCACTTTTTACAGCAATACAAAATTGATCCGCTGTATTGTCTGTTATGTGGTTGTCTCACCTGACCCCTTTTCCGCTTCGCGGGTTGTTTGCTTTGCTTCAATACGGCTGCGTACATTCGGCTTCAAGGCTTATCAGATCAAGCCCGCCCGTGCTGCAATGGATCCTGATTATCGAATACCGCGAGAACAGAGGCACATTCTCCGAAGTGAACGATACAGGCTTGCCGCCCGTGCCGTTAAACGTGAACGACCCGAACGCCGTGCCGAGACTGTACAGCGTGACGTTCATCTGCGCCGTTTCGCTCATCATCGAGCTTGCCGTCAGCGTGAATTTGTGCGCGCCAAGCTTCTTGACGTCGAGCGTGAACGAATAGTCGCTGCCACGCCCCGTCTTTACCCCGCTCAGATCAATGACCGCTCTTCCGTCAAGCTCGAAAACGTCCGAGCCCGAGTTTTCGTTCTCGCTTTCGTCGGGCTTGTTTATCACTTCGACCTCGCCCGCAGTGCCGAGCAGACGTTTCATGGCGCGGCTGTTCATCAGGAATGTAAGAATATTTTCAGCCGAACGCCGCAGCTCAAAGCGCGTAATGCGCCCGTCAGCCAAAGCCTCTTTAAGATCGTCGGGGTGGTTCACGCTGTCCGCGCAGACCATGTAAACGTCGTTCTGCGCCGCGACCATCGCTGCAAGGTCGCCCTTGTCGGGAGCAGAGCCGCGGCGGTTTATGTTCGCCCACCAGTCGGTCATCACAAAGCCGTCGAAGCCCCATTCGCCGCGCAAAATTCCCGTGTTCAGCTCGAAGCTGCCCGCCGTCCACAAGCCGTTGACCTGCCCGTAGGTCGTCATTACCGAACGCCCGCCGCCTTCTTTTATCGCAATTTCAAAGCCTTTGAGATAGATCTCCCGCAGAGCGCGTTCCGATACCGCGCTGTCGATGAAGTGGCGGTTCGTCTCCTGATTGTTGCCGCAGAAATGCTTGACAGTTCCCTCAACGCCCGCGCTGTGCAGACCTTTCAGCTCCGCCGCCGCCATGCTGCCCGTTAAGAACGGGTCTTCCGAGAAGTATTCAAAATTCCTGCCGTTCAGCGGGTGGCGGTGGATATTCATGCCCGGACCCAGCAGACATTCCACATGATTGGCTGCCATTTCCATACCCGTGAACGCGAAAAGCTCCCGTGTTACACGCTTGTCGAAGGTCGAGGCGATAAGCGTTCCGTTAGGCAGGCTGAACGCCTTTGTGCCGCAGTCGAGCCGCATACCCGAAGGACCGTCCGAGCAGCAGCCGCAGGGAACGCCGAGCGCCGCAAGCCTGTCCGATACGCCGCCGAACGCCGCCGCCGTACCGGGAGTTACCTTCGGCGAACACATACCCTCGCCGCGCACCAGGCAGCAAAGGTCGTCGTCGGTGAGCTGGTCGATAAACTCGCCGAGAGTGCTTTTGCCGTTCGCCGCGTCGCCGAGCTTTATCCCGCTTTCGCCGCTGCCCGCGGGAATATCTTCTTCGGGGAGCGCGGCTTTTCTTTCGGCGGATTCGTCCGTCTGTGAAAGCGGCACGGGCTTAAATTCAGGGCTGTCCTTCCCGGTGTTCACCATGCGTTCAAACGCGGTCACGGGCGCAAGCTGCTGACCGTGCCGACTTATCACAACGTCCTCGTCAAGCGTGAAAGAGAAGAACTCTGCCGCGCTTCTCACATCTCCGTCCGCGTAAAAATGATATTCGCCCTTTTCGAGCAGCCACGAATAGGCGTGTCCCGTAACGCCGCTGTCGTCGTAGGAGGCAAATGCGTAAAATGGGATTTCTATCGTGAGTGTTTCGTTTTCGTCGGGGGCAAGAACGCCCGTTTTGTCAAAGCCGCAAAGCACCCGCGCTGCCTTGCCGAGCCTGCCGTTCGGCGCTTCGCAATAGACAAGCACCGAATTTTTGCCGCCGAACTTGCCGATGTTCTTAACATCTGCGGTCACGGTGACAACTCCCGCGCCTATGTCAGCCGCGCCCGCCGCGTTCACCTCGAAATCGGTGTAGGAAAGCCCGAAGCCGAAGGGATAGAGCACCTTATCGCGGGCAAAGGTCTCGAAATAGCGGTATCCGACGAAAATATCCTCCGCGTAAATATTGCGCTCCTTGCCGTAGAAATACTTGTCGGAGGGGTGGTCGGAAATGTTCATGGCGATGGTGTCGGGAAGTCTGCCGCTCGGGGAAACGTCGCCCAGCAGCACCCGCGCAGTACCCGTGCCGCCCGTCATGCCGCCCTGCCAGATGTACAGCACCGCGTCGGGGGAGAATTCGTCAACAAAGCTCATATCAATAGTATTGCCGACATTCAGCAGCACGATAACGCGCTTAAAATGCGCCCGCACGATACGGAGCATATCGCGCTCGCCCGCCGTCAGCAGGAACGAGCCTTCCTCCGCCTTGTTGTCCTGCTCTTCGCCCGCCGTTCTGCCGATGATTATTACAGCCGCGTCGGAGCGGGCGGCGGAAGCGGATACCTGTTCGTCGGTGAGGGGCATTTCCTTCTGCGACCAAGGCTCGCCTCCCCAGCCGCCGCCCACGTCGAACGGGTTTTCCTCGACCCATTTTTTGTAAACGTCAAGCAGTTCGGTATCGAGCTTCGCGCCCTGTTCGGCAAGACCGTCGATAACGCCCGTCACTTTAGATACGTTCACCATTCCGCCCGAGCCCGTGCCGCTTTTGTAGTAGTTCAGCTGGATTCGCCCGAAAACGGCGATGGTCTCCGAGCGGGAGAGCGGGAGTGCGGCGTTATCGTTTTTGAGCATAACAATGCCGTTGGCGCAGACCTCTTCTGCCTTACGGAGGTAGTCGTTCCAGTCGAGCTTCATATTATTAAGCATATTATTCACCCTTTCGTGCGGGCAAAAGCCCTTTTGACAATTATAACATAAACAGAAACAAAAATCAATCGTTTTTATGCAAAAAAATAATTACTTGACTATACGAGGGAATGGTAGTATAATAATAATGAAGGCAAACCAAAAGTCTTTTTCACTATAAGTATTTTTAGGAGTTTTATTATGAATAATATCAGTTACAAACTTTACAGCTGCACCGACAGCGGGCTGATGACCCACTCCACCGTCGAGGAAAGCGTGGCTGCCGGGCTGCGCGGCGGTGCAGATATCATTCAGCTTCGGGAGAAAAACGCTTCCTCGCGTGAGCTGTATGATCTTGCGGTGCGGGTCAAGCGCGTCACAGACAGCTTCGGCAAGCCGCTTATCATCGACGACCGAATAGACGTGGCGCTTGCGGCGGACGCGGCGGGCGTTCATCTCGGGCAGAGCGACATTCCCTGCGACGTCGCCCACCGTATAATGGGCGCGGACAAGATGATCGGTATCACCGCGCCGACCGTCGAGCTTGCTTTGAAAGCGCAGGCTGACGGCGCCGATTATCTCGGCGTGGGAGCGATGTTCGTTACCTCGACAAAGACCGACGCCAAGCCCAACACGCGGGAAAATCTCGCCGCGATACGCGCCGCCGTCAATATCCCGATCGTGATAATAGGCGGCGTGAAGCGCACAAACGTGCTGGATTTCGCGGGAATGGGCGTAAACGGCGCGGCGGTGATCTCCGACATAATCGCCGACAAAGACCCCGAAGCCGCCGCAAGAGAGATGAAAGAGATATTGTTGAAGCTCTGAAAGAATATCGGTGAATTACAAGTACAATGCCATAAGCAAAGATGAGCGTAGGGTCTCACCTGAGTGTGCGCCCGTTCCACGCTATTCTGAACAGATAAAAATCCCCCGCAGGAAAACGCTCCGTGCGGGGGTTGATTTTTTATTCGTAGGGATGTATCGTAACGATGGTGCCGTCGGGAGCGTATTTCAGCTCGGTGTACTTTACGCAGCGGCGATGATTGATGCCGTTTGAAAGCTCGCAGTCGTGGTAGAAAATGTACCATTTGCCGTTCCACTCGACGATAGAATGGTGGGTCGTCCAGCCGATGACGGGCTCCATGATCCTGCCGCGGTAGGTGAAGGGTCCCTGCGGCTTGTCGGACGTAGCATAAACGATGTAATGCGAAGTACCGGTAGAGTAGGAAAGATAATAAACGCCGTTATATTTGTGCATCCACGGAGCTTCAAAATAGCGTCTTGCCTCGTCACCCGCTTTCAGATCTTCGCCGTTCTCGTCGATTATCCTTATATGAACGGGTGTGCTTTCCAGCTTGGTGCAGTCGGGATCGAGCTCGGCAAAGAAAGGCGTTATCGCGGGAGAATCGGGGGCGGGACCTTGTCCGTCGGGGTCGAATTTGCCTGTCTGCCACTTTTCGAGCTGACCGCCCCAGATACCGCCGTTGTAGAGATAAACTTTGCCGTCATCGTCAACGAAAACGCAGGGATCTATGGTGCAGGTGCCTTCGATATAATTATCATCGGGAGTAAAGGGACCCACGGGGCTGTCACCGTGAGCCGCGCCTATCCTGAAAATGCCGTCCTTGTCGCGGGCGGGGAAGATAAGATGATATTTTCCGTTCGAGTAGGCGAGGTCGGGAGCCCACATCTGTTTGCTTACCCATTTAACGTCTTTCATGTGAAGAGCTTCGCCGTTGTCAACGCAGGGGGAATCGGGCGTGTCGATGGAAAGGACGTGATAATCCTCCATGATATATTCGTCGCCTTCGTCGTTATCCTCGCCGCTGTGCGGAATATCGTGCGAGGGGTAGATATATAATTTGCCGTCAAAAACGTGAGCCGAAGGGTCGGCTGTGAATATGCTGCTGATAAGCGGTTTTCTCTGCTCTGCCATGATTAGACCTCCGTTTTTCCCGCTGAGGGAGAATTAAATGTGAGGATATTATACATCAATTCCGGGCAGTATGCAAGTCATAAATTGCGTTTTTTTTCGCATTATTATAGAATATTGTGACGGCACTTGATTTATGGGGCGGGATATGATATAATAGTACGGAAAAAGAATTCATTATCGGGAGGAAACGGTATGAAGATCAGGAAGAATTACATACTCCATTCGAGCGACGATCAGACGGTGCTTGTAGCGGCGGGAGGTGCCAAGTTTTCGGGATTTGTGCGCGGGAACGAGATGCTGGGCGTTATACTGGAGATGCTGCGGAGCGACACGACGGAGGAAAAGTTGATCGGTGAGATGCGGAGCAAGTATAATGCGCCGGAGGGGCTTATCGAGTCCGATGTGAAGAAGGTATTGGAAATATTGCGCAAAGCAGACGCGCTTGAAGAATAAAAAAGCCGCAAGTGAGGGAATTATGCCCTCACTTTGCGGCTTTGGTCGGCTTTTCTTACGCTTACAATTGTCAGTACTATCATCATTATCAGACACCCCGTCGGGAACAAACTTCCTTGCTCCGTCGCGGCAAACTGCGCGGCTGTCGGCACCGTTTCTCCGCTTAACGGATATTTCTCGACCGGAACAGCGATCACTCCCGCCAAAACAGCACAAATCACCCGCGTAACGACAAACGGCAGCAGAGGGAACGCGCTCCCGACTATCGCTTTTATCTGCAAAAGCACACACGCGCCGCCCAAAGCTCCCGCCGCGCAGACAGCAGGCAGCCCCGCGGAAGCGCTCTCCCCAAGCTCCGAGATCTCCAAAAACGGCGCGAATACACTTGTTTTCAGCCCGAACCGCCCGAGATAGTGGTTTATCAGTGTGAGGAACGTCGAAAAAAGCATTATCATTCCGCAGACCTTGAAAAGCGCCCGCCCCGCCGCCGAAACGCTTTCGGTCAGCAGATTCCCGTCGGGCGAACGAACGTCCTGCGGCTTCGGGCTGATCTTCACGGGACGGACG
>JAILFF010000054.1 GCA_024697705.1 Ruminococcus sp. | reverse complement strand
AGCGCTATCGCGGTGTTCCTTTTCTTCACCGTCAGAGTGCTTGAAAAGCGCCGCTGGGCATAACGGAAGGAGGGCATTTACATGAGCAGGAAAAAACGTAACAACAGTAATAATGAGAATCGGGAAACAGAGATCAAATCCGACTCCGCGGCGGAGGAAGTGACCGAAGAGGTCGCCGAAGCCGCCGAAACGATCGGGGAAGAAGTAGGAAAAGCCGCCGAGACCGTTAAGGAAGAAATCACCGAAAAGGTCACGGGCACAGCTGCCGACCGCTTGAAAGACGTTCTCGCGGACGAGAAGAGGTCTGCTGAACCCGAAACAAAGTCAGAGGACGCGGAAAGCACCGAAGATACCGACGCCCCCAAGAAGAAAAAAGAGCATAAGAAGCTCCGTCACGGGGCGCTCAGCACCGTCTACACCGTGATATTTATCGCGGCTGTCGTAATGCTGAACATCGTGGCGGGAATACTTTTCAAGAAATATCCGCTTAAGCTCGACCTTACCAAGTCGGGTATCTACTCGATCTCGGACGAATCGGTAAATTATGTAAAGAGCATCGACACCGATGTTACGATAAGAGTATTCGCGAAAGAGGATAACTTCGTGGCGCTGAATGAATATTCCAAGCAGGCGAACGAAGTAATCAAGCGTATCACCGAGTACAACAACCGCATCAAGGCGGAGTATATCGACATCGACTCCAACCCCGATATCGTCAGCGAGTACACCGACCAGACCGTTACCGCGTATTCGATACTCGTGGAAACCGTTTCCAAAGACCGTGACGGCAACGTGGTGACCGACGAGGAAGGCAAGCCGATGAAGCGTATCCGTCAGGTTTCGCTGCTCGATCTTATCAACTTCAAGAGCGACGTGGAAACGCAGGTGTCGCAGTATTACGGCATGAGTGCCGAGGATTACGTCGTACAGACCACGGGCAGCGAATTGCAGGGATTTCTGCGCTCGGTACAGGGTCAGCTTATCGACGCTTCCACCGCCGACGAGGCTTTTGTTTCGGCGCTGATGACCGTCACCGACCCGAACCCCATCACCGCCTGCGTATTGACGGGGCGCGACGAGGTAGCCGATATCGAGTATCTGAAAAAGCTGCTCACCGCCAACGGCTACACGCTCAAAGAAATAAACATCACGTCGGAGGAGATCCCCGAAGACGCCAATATCTGCATACTCCCCGCGCCCGCCGTTGACTACATGGACGCGGAGGTCAAGAAGCTCGACGACTATGTAACGAACGACGGCAAGATGGGACATAATCTGCTGTATCTTGCGAGCTTCAATCAGCAGGCGACTCCCAAGCTCGACGAGTTCCTGGAAGAATACGGTATCTCGGTGGGCAGCGGACTTATCTGCGAGAATGACAAGAAATATTACTACACGCAGCCGTTCTGGACTATCGCAGCCGATATTTCGGGCTCATACACCGACGGGCTTGCCTCCGACGCGAAGATACTTTTCTTCGGTGCGCGTCCCGTCAAGCTGTTGCAGGAGGGCGAGCACGGCAAGCTCACCGTTGAGGCACTTATCAAGAGCACGACGGGCGCTTACATCGCCGACGAGAAGAGCGGCAGCGCGATCGAGAACGGTCAGCAGACCTATGCGGCAATGGCGACGAAGGTAAGCTTCTCCGACGACGGCAGCAACACGCAGTCGCACGTTTTCGTAACGGGCAGCGACCGTATGTTCTCCAGTGAATATCTCAGGATCAACCAGTATCAGAACCGCGAGTACGCGATAGGCGTGATAAACTCCATGACCGGAAAGACCTCGAGCGGCATCACTATCGAGCCGAAGGTCATCACGGGCAGCATTTTCGATATCACCGCCGAGCAGATAAGGCTGCTGAAAATAGTATTCATCGGCGTTATTCCCGCAATTACGCTGTTTATAGGCTTCTTTATCTGGTTCAGAAGAAAGAACAGGTGATAGCAGGTGAACGACAAGCTTAAAGGAATAATCATCGGCGGCGTGGTTCTTGCGGCGCTCGGAGGCACGCTTGCCGTGCTGAAATTTACGGGCGTTGAGGACGAAGTGAAAGCCGCGTCCGAATCGAGCAGCATCGTCAGCGACAGCAGCGAGGCTCCCGACGAGAGCGTGCAGCTCATCTCCCGCGAGGAGACAGAAGTCAAGGAGGTAAAGGTCACGAACGAGTTCGGCGGCTATACCTTCACGGGCAAGGCGGCGAGCGGCAAGGATAACGCGGGAATAGTCGAGCTTAAAGGCTTGGGACTGAACGTCAACAAGGTGAACGATATCGGCATCGACACGGCAAATCTCAAGGCGTATCGCTTAGCCGAACAGGGGGCGGCAGACCTCGGGAAATACGGTCTGACTGCGCCGCAGGCAAGCTTCGACATTACCTTTACCGACGGCGAGCAGCGCTCGTTCCTTATCGGCAACAAAGCACCCGACGAACAGTTCTGCTACGTCTGCGAGAAGGGCAGCAGCGACGTTTACATGATAAACGAAAGTCTGCTTAGGAACTTTTTCGAGCCGATAGAGCATTTCGTCAACCGCACGCTCGTCGAGGCGCAGACGGAGGACACGCCCGAATTCGGCAAGCTTTCCATTTCGCGCAAGGACTTAGACTACGACATTGTTTTCGAGCAGGATCACGGAACGTATGAGCGCTCGTCGATGAACATGATATCGGGGCAGGTCATGACAGCGCCGATATTCGCGTATCTCGACGGTACAAATTCGACCGATCTGCTGTACAATATGTACGGACTGACCGCCAAGGAAACGATGAAAGTTCACCCCGCGGAGGACGATCTGAAAGAGTACGGTCTCGACGACCCCGCCTGCGTGGTGGAGTTTTCGGGCGAGGGGTACGACTATATCCTGAAAATAGGCAACGGCTTCCACGACGAGAACGAGCAGGGCGAGGAGATAACCGAAGCGAGCGCGTACTTCTGCACGATAGAGGGCGTTGAAGGCAGGGACTGCATTTTCAAGATAGACGCGACCGCGCTGCCGTACCTGACGGTAGTCCCGGGCGATGTTATATCGAGCCTTATGACATGGAACATCATTACAGATGTGGAAAATGTGAGCTTTGCGGGGCTTTCGGACGACGTTTTCGAGATAAAGACGACGGGCGAAGGCGACGACGCAGAGCTTGAAGGCGTAACGTGCGGCGGCAAGGAGCTTGATGTAACCACGTTCAAGTCGTTCTACCAGTTCCTGCTGACTTGCCCGACCAAGAACGGCATTTATTTTGAAGACCCGTCGGGTGAGGCGTATCTGACGATAAGCATCAACTGCAAGGACGGACATTCGGACGTTATCGAGCTGTATAAAGATACGGACAGGCGTTCGATAGTCAAGCTGAACGGGCGGACTTCATACAGGATACAGTCGAAGTGGGTCGATAGGCTGATCAAGAATATCGAAGCCGTGAAGAACGGTGAAGAGATAGAACAAGACTATTAAGAAGATAAAAAGATAAGAGATAAAAGATAAAAGATATCGAAAATCCACCCAAAACGCAAAGTGAGGGCAAAACCAAAAGTCTTAGGAAAGGGGTGGGCTGCATTAACTATGTTAATGCCAGCAAGCTCGTGCAGGGATAACCCTTCTTCTTGCACGAACTTGTTCGTGCAAAGGGTCTTCCCCCACGAAAGCCCACGACGGCAACAAACAATTCGGAGAAAGAAAAACGAACGGTTAAAAATTAAAATCGGCAATTCATAAAAAACTGACAAAAAGGAAGAAGTTTACAGCTCTGCAAGATTGAACAAGAACAAGAGAATTGCCGATTTTAATTGCATGAAAGAGCGAAGCGATTTTCATGCAACAACGTAAAACCGCGATAAACAGTAAAAAAATAATCGATTCCGCGGGAGTTGTTCCGACAAATTCCGCGCCTTTGCCGTGCTATAATTACAATTGCCCTTGAACGCAGACGCGGCTTAAAAGCATTTTTTCACAAAAAATCAAATATTTCGTTAGATTTTCACAAAAACCCCTTTTCAAACGAAAGAAAATATGCTATAATAATAATATGAATCCCGCGCTTAACATAAGGGTTTAATGGTTTAATATGGCAATCGCCCGCTGACCGCCGCAGGGGTGTGCGCTTCACGATAGAGACCGGCGGAGAATCGAGGCAGATCATGGCAGAAACTACCAAGAGCTTTTTCACCTACAAGGGACTTCCCCTCGTGCGCAAGGATAAGACTATCTATTTCGGCAATATGTACGACGATTACGTTGTGATGATCGAGATACTGGGCACCAAAAAGGTCGCGGGGCTCGACGTTGCAAATAAGCTCCGCATACGCAAGATGGCGACAGACCTGACCGTTCCCCCGAAGGATCAGATCGTCAAAAAGGCTGAAAAAGAAAGCCTTTACGAGGCGCTCGACATCGCTTGCGCTTGGCTCAAAGTCTGAAATCAGAGATCACTGCCGCTGCCGACCATTGGCAGCGGCACATTTTATAATATACGGCATATTCTTTCAAGAGATTTACAATTCGTTTACAAAGCATTTACAGAAAAACACAAACTTTTTTCGTTTCCGCAGGGTCTATATAGCATAACGGAAAAACCCG
>JAILFF010000051.1 GCA_024697705.1 Ruminococcus sp. | reverse complement strand
TCCTTGCAGCGTATGCTTATCAAGGACATGGAAAATCTCCAGACCGAAAAGGAGGTCTACCCCGGCACCTGCGCCTGCGTTTACGAGCTGCCGCTCGATATCTCCACGGCAGACCAGCGCAGCGAGACAGAAAAAGTACGGCGTATCGCGGAGAACAATTACAAAATGCTCGAATGTCCCGCGCTGTACGATAAGACCTATATCTCCGACGAATATCAGGTCGTCAAGAGCATCGAAACGGAGAACGGCAATTCGTCTGTGCGGTTCACTCTCGGCGGGATGTCGGGGATCGCCGACTGTGCCGAAGCTGTCTCGGGCAGAATGATGCAGCCGGGCAGACGCTCCGACGGCGTTTACGAATGTGTGGCTTCGGAAAAGTCGCTCAAAGATACCGACCTCGCGGCGAACACCGTCTATGAGATAGGACCGCTGACAGGCTCGGACGCTCGTATCAAAATAGAGATAGTCGGCGTTATTGACGTAAAAGAGGGCTGCGACGCTTACTGGGCGGAGGGGCTCGACGATTACAAGTCGGTCATTTTCATCGACTTCGACGCACTTTACGGCGAGATAATGGACGCGGGCGCTGCGAACATCAACAAGATGGCGGTGCGCTACGCCCTCGATTATCCCAAGATGAACATGAACGCGATAGGCACGATAAACGAGCGCATCGACGAAGCGCGGCGCGTCTGCGACGAGAACAAGATAAAGTTCCGCCTGCCCGCTTCGGAAATATTCATCGACTACTCCGCAAGAGCCGATCAGCTGAGAAAAACGCTCTGGCTTTTGCAAATACCCGTCATACTGATGATACTCGTTTACCTGTTTATGGTTTCGCAGCTGAACATCGAGCAGGAGCGAAACGAGATCGCCGTGTTCAAGAGCCGCGGCGCAAGCAGAGGTCAGATAATCCGCATCTACGCGCTCGAATCGCTCATACTCGGAGCAATAGCCGCAGCTGCCGCGCCCTTCGCGGGAAAAGAGCTTTGCAGGCTGCTCGGCGCTTCCAACGGATTCCTTGAATTTGTCAACCGAAAGGCGCTGCCGATAACCCTTGCCCGCGACGCATTCATCTACGCGGGGGCGGCTGTGGTCGTGTTCTTCTTCACTACGATGGCTCCCATTATCCCCGCGACAAAGACGACGATAGTCGAGCACAAGCAGTCGAAGGCGAAAAAACGCCGTCTGCCGCTGTGGGAAAAGCTCTGCGCGGATATACTGCTTTTGGGCGGCTCACTCGGGTGGCTCTACTACTACACGAATCGGCAGCAGCAGCTCACGGCGGAGGGCGCTTTCGAGCGCGACACCTCGATAAACCCCATGATGTTCATTGCTTCGGCGGCGTTCATTGTCGGCTGCGGACTGTTCGTCATACGAATACACCCGCTTATCGTGCGGCTTATCGCTTTCCTCTTTAAAAGGATACTCTCACCCGCCGCGTATGTATCGTTCAACAACATCGGGCGCTCGGCTTCGGGCAAGGAGCGCTTTCTGATGATATTCCTGATACTCACGGTCTCTCTCGGACTGTACTTCGCCAACACCGCAAGGACGCTCAACCGCAACGCCACCGAGCGCGTGACCTACGATATCGGCGCGGACGCGGTGATCGCGGAGGAATGGAAGCGCTCTTCGGCGGGCTCATCCGACAACGAGGAGGGCGGCAGCGGCGTTATCTACACCGAGCCCGACATCGGGCGCTTTGAGGAGCTTGCGGGCGTGGAAAGCGCGGCAAGGGTGTTCATAAGAGAAGAAGTGAACGTTTCGTGTACCCACATGAAGGTGCCGAAGGTATCATCTGCCAAAAAGAGCAATAATCCTTTTGCGCAGACGGGCGAGGAAAGCTCGGGCAGAACGCAGGATCACACCGACAACGTAACGCTGATGTCGTTTTCTCCGGGAGAATTCGCCCGTGTCTGCAACTTCGAGGACAGGCTGCTGCCCGTGCATATCAACAACTATCTCGAAGCGCTGAACAAATGTCCGCAGGGAGTTATCCTCTCGGAGGCATTCGAGAAAAGCTACGGCTTGAAGCTCGGCGACACCGTTTCGCTGAAATGGGGCGGCAACAAAGCTTTCGACGCGACGGTCATATCATTCGTGAGATACTGGCCCTCGATGAACCCCTACGAGACCGCGGGGGACGGCACCTACATGAACTTCGCCGTAATGAACCTCGACTACGTAAGGGTAATGACCAACAGCGAGCCTTATCGGGTATGGCTGCGGCTGAAAGAGGGCGCTCTCACGCAGGAGCTTTACGATTCTATCGAAGCTTCGGACATAAAGCCCACACTGCTCCGCGTGGCGGGTCAGGAGATAATCTCCGAAAAAAACGACCCGATGCTTCAAGGCATGAACGGCGCTCTGACGCTGGGGTTCATTATTATAATGATAATGTGCATAATAGGCTTTCTTATCTACTGGATACTTTCGATAAAGAGCCGCACGCTGCAATTCGGGATCCTCCGCGCTATGGGCATGAGGTACCGCGAGATAATCGCCATGATAATCTACGAGCAGATATTAACTTCGGGAGCCGCGATAATCGCCGCGATCTTCATCGGCGGCATTGCGAGCGACCTGTATGTGCCGCTTTTCCGGTACCTCTACACGGTCAAGGAGCAGGTGCCGGGCTTTGTGATAATCCCTCAGCGCGCCGATTACATCAAGGTCTACATGGTGATCGCCGCAATGCTTCTCGTTTCGTTCGTGATACTGGGCATACTTATCCGCAGAATAAACATTTCCAAAGCGTTAAAGCTCGGCGAGGACTGATTTTATCACCAATTAACAAAAAATTTACTTATGTCGTGCAGTTTGCAGAATTATTACAAACTGCACGGCTTTATTTTTCAGCGGTTTAATAAAATATCAAAACTTAAAATATTTTAAAGAAACACTAATGGAAAACGATTACTTTCGCCCGGTGTGTCGATCAATTTATATCCGATTTTTAACCTTTCTGTAATCTTTGAAACCATTTGGCGAATTGCAGTAAGCTTGACAATTTGGCAGAGTGCTTTTTGTGTGTTTTGTATATTGCAAAAAGAACGGAAATACGGTATTATAAAAGTACGGAAATACGGTATTATATTTTTCAGAGATTAAAAAGTTGCTATATTCTTTTTGATCTGCCCTCTTATAGGGTATGTAAGTTGAAATCCCGTGACGGCACAAGGGAAGTTACCGTAAGCTACGGCAGCGTTGCAGCAGCAGAAAGCTTGCTGCCGCTGCGAAAGCGAAAACGCTCGTCCGATTCGGACGTAAATAAAAGCCTGTTCGGTGCGGACAGGCTTTTTTGTATAATTAAAAAGTGAATAGTGAACAGTGAACAGTTAAGGTGTTCGCTTCGCTCACATTTTATATTTTCAAATAACTCGCCGAAGGCGCTCATAAACTATTAACTATAAAAGTCCCAGAGCGCCTTTCGCGAGACCATCGACCATGTCATTGTACTTGTCGCCGGAATGACCCTTTACCTTGCGGAACTCGACATTCAGCTTCGACTTTATGCTGTCGTAATACGCCGCATACGCCTGCGTGCCCTTTTTGTTAGCCTTCCACTCGCGGAGCGCCCACTTCGCGATCCCCTCGTAATCGTAGTAGATAACAACGTCCGTCACGCCGTTATCAAGGCACCACTTCATCGCCGCCATCGAGCCGTATATCTCGCCGCTGACGTTGCGCATTTCAGCCATGTCCGGCTCGTCAAACGCCTTGCTGCCCGTGGCTATCTCGGCACCGTCCTTCAGCACCACCATGCCGTAGGAAAAGCGCTTTGTCGCCTTGTCGAAGCTTCCGTCAACATAGATGATGACCCGCCCGGTATCGTCAACGGGAGCCGCCCCCGCACGCACCGCCGACGCGCCTTTCATGAATTCCTCCGCTTCGGCGCGGCTCGTGAAGCTCTTGTAAACGGCGCTGCTGAATCCCATGACCTGCCGCTTGCAGTCGTCCCAGCTTTCGTAAATGCCGGGCGCTCTGCCCGATTTCACCGCGTAATATTTCTTTGCCATATATATCCTCCGTTATACCATTAGTCCTGTGGGCGCACACATAGGTGCGCCCCTACAATATGTGGTATTTCAAGCAAATATTGAACAAGCCCTATTATACCATTTCTTTAAAGGCTTCCTCCGTCAGAATGGGAATGTTGAGCTCTTTTGCCTTTTTATTCTTGCTCGAATTAGAATTAACATCGTTATTTATAAGATAATCGGTCTTTGCCGATACCGCCGAAGCCACCTTGCCGCCGTTCTGCTCGATGAAGTTTTTAAGCTCGTTGCGGTTCGCCCAGATATGCACCGAGCCTGTTATAACAAACGTTTTGCCCGCTATGCCCGACGATTCGTTGACCTCCGCCGCCTTTATTTCAAGCTCCGCGAGCAGGTCGTGATACTCCTTCAAATGCTTTTCGTCGGCGAAATACTTCACATAATCGTTAGCCAGCACCTCGCCGATGCCGTCAAGCGCGGTCAGCTCGTCCACCGTGAGCTTTTCAAGCTCCTCGGGCGCGGTATAGGTGCCGCAGATCAGCCGCGAAGCGCTCCTGCCGATGTTCGGGATACCGAGCGAATAAAGCACGCGGCTGAGTTCCGTAACACGCGAGTCCTCGACGGCTTTCACGATAAGCTCGTAGGACTTTTCGCCAAAGCCTTCAAGCGCCGTGATCTTGTCCTTGTGGTCTTTCAGCTTGTAGAAATCGCTGTACTCGCGCAGCAGACCGATATCCACAAGAGATTCGATAGTCGAGGTCGCCATGCCGACGATGTTCATCGCGTCGCGGGAAACGAACAGCTCAAAGCGCCCCAAATGCTTCGCGGGACAGTCGGCGTTCACGCAGACAAGCGTTTCTATGCCGTCGTCCGAAGCCCTGACTTCCGTACCGCCGCCGCAGGCGGGGCAGGTCTCGGGCAGCGCAGGGGTAACAACATCGCCGTCATGGGTATCGAAGGACTTGTTTTCAAGCACCGTCGGGATGATCATATTCGCCTTGTAGACCGAGATAGTGTCCCCGACCGCGACGTTCAGCTTTTTCATTATATTGATATTGTGCAGCGAAGCGCGGGAAACGCTCGTCCCTTCAAGCTCGACGGTATCGAAGCGGGCGATGGGGTTCAGCAGACCCGTCCTCGAAGGCGACCAAATGACCTCTCTTAATACAGTATCGGCGGTCTCGTCCTGCCACTTGAAAGCCATGCCGTTTCGCGGGTGATGACCCGTCTCGCCGAGACTTATTCCGTAAGCCACATCGTCGTAGGTAAGCACAAGCCCGTCCGACGGGAAATCGTTGTTCACTATCTCGCTTTGAAATTTGTCGATATTTTCCACAAGAGTATCAGCCGTGACCGTCACGCCGTAAACCCGCTGAAAGCCCTGACTTTCGAGCCAGTTCAGCCGCGACTCAACCGAATTATCCTCATAGCCGTCGGCGGAAACCAGCGCGAACGCAAAGAAATTGACCGTCCTTTCGGCGACTATCTTTGAATCGAGCGAGCGCAGAGTGCCGCTTGCGAGGTTGCGCGGGTTCTTGTACGGCTCGGTGCCTTCGGGCAGAGTGGCG
>JAILFF010000042.1 GCA_024697705.1 Ruminococcus sp. | reverse complement strand
GCCGAAGCGGGACACCGCGTTGCCGATCAGATCGGCGATATCATGGACTATACCGAGATCGACATGAAAAAGCTCTCCATATCGAACGAGAGATATATGATAAACTCCGTCGTGAACGACCTTGTTTCGCAGCTGCGCTTTACCGAGGATTACGGGCTCGATCTCGTTATCGACCTTGACCCGCGTGTTCCCTGCGAGCTTATCGGCGACGACAGCAAGATCAAAAAGATACTGCGCCACCTGATAACCAACGGCTTCAAATTCACCGCAAAGGGCGGCGTAAACGTGCATATCTTCGCAAAAAAGCGCGGCTACGGCATAAATCTCGAACTTGAAGTCACCGACACGGGCTCGGGCATGACCGACGCCGAGATAGAGCATATCTACGAAAAATTTTACCAGTCGAATTCGGGACGTTCGCGCTCGGCGGGCGGTCTCGGGCTCGGCATACCGATCGTAAACGGCATTGCGCGGGCAATGGGCGGATTTATCCACATAGAAAGCGCTCCCGGACGCGGTACGCTCGTCAGGGTAAGTATCCCGCAGGAGGTCTCCGACATCACCCCGTGCATCACGGTCGGCAACAAGGAAGAGATACGCGCCGCGGGCTTTCTGGGCTTCATGACGACGAACGACTCCCGCATAAAGGATTTCCACATGGAAATGGTGGCGCACTTCGTAAAGGCGCTGGAAATCCCGTTCAAGCGCGTAAGATCGGCGGACGAGCTGAAAAGGCTTGAAAGCGAATGGAACATAACTCACCTTTTCGTCGGAACGGGCGAATATCTTGAAAACAAAGCGTACATCGACAGCCTTTGCGACAGCATGAACGTGGTGCTTGTGGAGGACAGGGATTTCGGCGGCACTGCCGACCAAAGGATAGCTTTGATGAAAAAGCCCTTCTACGGCACACAGATTGCCAATTTCCTCAATCAGACGAGCATCACGGGGCAGAACATCAGCCACGAACGTATGCTCTGTCCCGGAGTCAGGGTGCTCGTGGTAGACGACGAGCCGATGAACCTGCTCGTTGCCCGCGGCATTTTCGAGTCATACGGCATGGAGGTACACACGGCAATTAACGGCGCCGAGTCTATCGAGATCTGCCGCGCTGACAGCTTCGACATAATCTTTATGGATCACATGATGCCCGGTCTGGACGGCGTTGAAACGATGCGGCGGCTGCGGCTGAACGCGGCTCGCATGAACGAAGATATCTGCATTGTGGCGCTCACGGCGAACGCTATCAGCTCGGCGAGGGAGATGTTCTTAGCCGAAGGCTTTAACGCCTTTCTTCCGAAGCCCATCGAGCTTATGGAGCTTGAAAGAGTATTGAAGCACGTTCTGCCGCGTTCGAGCGTGGTCTACGAGACCGTTACCGCAAAGGAAGCAGCGCCCGAAGCGGAGGTCGTTTCCGAAACCGCCGAGCCCGCTCCCGAAGTACCCGCTGTCAGCGACCCGTGGGCGGCGCTCAAAGACTGCGGCGTGGACATTTCCGAGGGCTTGGGCTACTGTCAGGACGACGAGGACTTCTACAAGGAGATACTTGCCGAATACGCCTCCAAACCCGACGAAAAGCTTAATATCTTAAACGAACTGATCGGCGCGGAGGACCTGAAAAGCTACGCCATCAAGGTCCACGCGATAAAGAGCAGCTCAAAGACCATCGGCGCGGATAAGGTCTCCGAAATGGCAAAGGAGCTTGAATTTGCCGCAAAAGCGGACGACGCAGAATTTGTCCGCGAACATCACGCCGCGTTCACCGATGAATATTCGCGGCTGCTCGGAGCGATCGCGGGACTTACGGGAAACGGCTCCGACACAACAAATACTGATGGATCCGGAGGCGGAGTATGAACAGGCTTACCAAAGCTATACGCGATGAAAACAGACCGATGCAAGAACGGCTGTTCATGCTGCTCGGTTCTCTCGCACTGGCTGCAATGGCGGCTATCGTGGTCATAGGGCTTATCACAGGCGACGACCCCGTCGATCTGATGACGATAAGCGCGTGCTTTGCCGTCTTTCTGATACTGATGCTTATCGCGGGGAAAACAAAGAAATACGGTCCTGTTTCCGTGATAGTATCCTTCATACTTATCTTCGTCCTGATGCCCGTGACGTTCTTTTCGGGCGGAGGTATACAGGGCGGCGCTCCGATGTGGTTCATTTTCAGCTCGATGTGCATCACAATGATAGTGAACGGCAAGGGCAAATTCGTCCTGCTGCTGTTAAACGACATCTCGGCGGGCGCGTGCTGCTTTGTCGCTTACCAAAAGCCCGAGCTGCTTTCGCCGCACACGGACAAAGCCTGCTATATCGACTCGTTTATCTCGATAGTCTTTGTGGGGCTTATCCTTTCGCTGATGGTGGGCTTCGAGATACTTACCCTTAAGCGCGAAAAGGAGCGCTCGGACGATCAGAGACGCAAGATAGCCGATCTCAACAAGGCGCAGAGCCGCTTCTTTTCCAGTATGAGCCATGAGATACGCACCCCGATAAACACGATAATCGGGCTTGACGAGATGATACTCCGCGAGGACATCTCGGAGGAGGTAGCCGACGACGCACGGAACATTCAGTCGGCGTCGAAGATACTGCTTTCGCTGATAAACGATATACTCGATATGTCGAAGATCGAATCGGGCAAAATGGATCTCGTCCCCGTTGTCTACGACGTCGGGAATATGCTTTCCGACATCGTGACGATGATCTCGGTAACGGCGGAGAAAAAGGGACTGGAATTCGTGATCGACGTCGATCCCACGCTGCCCGCGCAGCTGCTTTCCGACGAAGTTAGAATAAAGCAGATTCTTATAAATCTGCTCAATAACGCCGTTAAGTATACCCGAGCGGGCACCGTCAGCCTTTCGGTACACTCCCGCCGCACCGACAACAACCGTGCTTTGGTAACGTACTCGATAGAGGACACGGGCATGGGCATACGCAAGGAAAGCATCCCACACCTTTTTGACGCCTTCAAGCGCGTGGACGAGAGCCGCAACCGCTACATCGAGGGCACGGGACTGGGGCTTTCGATAGTCAAGCAGCTCTGCGACCTGCTGGGCGGCGAGATATCGGTAACGAGCATCTACACCAAAGGCTCGACGTTCGTCTTTACGCTGGAGCAGGAGATCGTCGGCGAGCAGCAGATAGGCTCATTCAGCATCGAACGTTTCCGCAGCGGAGGCAAAGCCGCTCAGGAACAGCGTTTTGAAGCTCCCGAAGCAAGAGTGCTTATCGTTGACGACAACCGCACGAATATCCTCGTTGCCGAAAAGCTGCTGCGCCGCACTAAAGTCGTCACCGAGACCGCCGAAAGCGGCGAGGAATGTTTGCGAATGACGCTGCAAAAGCATTACGACGCGATATTCATGGATCACATGATGCCCGTCATGGACGGCGTCGAATGTCTGCACGCGGTGCGCTCTCAGTCGGGAGGACTTTGCCGCGAAACGCCGATCGTGGTGCTTACCGCGAACGCGGGCAGCGAGGAGCAGGCGCTATACCGCCGCGAGGGCTTCGACGCATATATGCTTAAGCCCATCGACACGGCAGTTCTCGAAGAAACGCTCTTAAATATCCTGCCCGCCGAGCTTGTCACCGTCAAGGGACACGGCATCACCAAATTCGAACAGGTCGAGCTTGTTAGGTCGGCAAAGCGCAAGGTGCCGCTTGTCATCACTACCGAAAGCATTGCGGACATTCCGCAGAAGCTTGCCGATGAACTCGGCATACAGACGATACCGTACAAGATCGGCACCGACCGCGGGCTTTTCGACGACGGCTTCGAGGCTGACGGCGATGTGCTTATCCGCTGCATGAACGAGGAAACGATCAGCGTCCGCAGCGAACCGCCCTCCGTCGCCGATTACGAAGCGTTCTTTGCCGAACAGCTTTCGGAAGCGCAGCACATCATACACATCTCAATGGCAAGACGCAGCGGCGAGGGCTTTGCCAACGCAAGCGAAGCGGCTCTCGCTTTCTACAATGTCAGCGTGGTGGATTCGGGACATCTTTCGAGCGGAATGGGGCTTTTGGCTATCAGCGCGGCTTACCGCATGAAGGGCGAGCCTTTCTCCGACGCCGCCGAGATAAAGCGCGGCATAGAGGAAATGCGCGGCAAGGTCTCCACAAGCTTCATCATGCGCGACACAAATCACCTTTGCCGCAGCGGAAGACTTCCCGAGCGTATCAATCGGCTTTGCTCGGCGTTTATGATCCACCCCGTCATCGTGATGAAGGACAGCACCATGATCGTCGGAAAATTATTCTTCGGCAGCCTGGAAAGGGCGCGGCGCACCTACATAAAGAAAGCTCTTCACGACCCGCACACCATCAACACCGATACGCTTTTCATCACCTACGTCGGCATGAAAAAGGACGAGATCGAGCAGATACGCGACATCGTGGCGGAGTATGTGAAGTTTGACAAGGTATATCTCCAGAAAGCGTCCCCCGCGATCTGCGCCAACTGCGGCGAAGGTACGTTCGGTCTGCTTTTCCAGAGAAAATAAGCTTAAAGCGGCAGCTTTCTCACGCCCCGCACAAAATTCGGTATGACAAAGAGGGATTACTATGTATGACAAGATAATGCTTTTTGATATATGCGCCGTTCCCGTCTACCTTATTATTATTGCGACTACCGTAATACGCAAAATGTACAAGGGCAGATCGAACCGCCTTTACCTTGAAGTCGCGATGTTCGCTTTTGCCGCCGACCTCTGCGAGATCATGGAGCAGCTCGCGTTCCTGGGCATCACCTTCGGCACGGGTTTTGTTTTCTGGGTGAAAATGAGCGAATACGCCTACTTCATCACAAGAAACGCTGTGAATGTTTCGTACATTTTTTTCATCATCTCGACCACCAAAACATGGTACAAGTTTGACAAGATACTGCCGAGACTGTTCATCATGCTCCCCTATATCTGCATATTTACCCTGCTTGCCACCAACGAGATAACAGGCTGGGTGTTTACCGTCACCATCGAAGAAGGCTACAAGCGCGGTCCGAACGTGCTTTGGATATACGCCTTCGCGGCTTGCTACCTTGTTTTCGGAGTTATCTATCTTATCGCACACCGCCACACGCTCGATCTCGGCTCGTTTATCGCGCTCATGCTGATGTACATAATAAATCTTGTGTCGGTCATCACGCAGTATTTCTACCCGAGATATATAATCGAATCCTTCGCCACCTCGCTGACCGTGCTGTTTATCGTGCTTTACGTACAGCGCCCCGAATTGCAGGTGGATATGAGTACGGGACTGCCGGGCTTCCGAGCCTACTGCGAGGAGATCGGCAAGATACGAGTGACGGGGCACGATACGCGCATCGTTATGATAAGCCTCAGAAACGCCGCCGAGATGAGCAGCTATCTTAGAGAATCGTACTCGGACTACATACACATCATCGACTCGGAGGTACGCGCTTTTGCCAAGCGTGAAAAGATCTCCTGCGAGGTTTACTTCGAGTCGCCCGGAAATTTCTACGTTGTGCTTGACGACGACACCTACAACCCCGTGCAGGCGATACCCGAGATAAAGGAACGTGTGCGCATGATCGCCGCGGAAATTCTGGAGACCGGCGCTCAGCCCGATATGCACATAGTTTCCGTGACGTTCCCGAAAGAAATACACACCATCGACGAGCTGCTGCGGTTCGGGCATAACTTTGCGCGTTTCTCCGATTACAGCCGAATTTACGTCCGTGCGGGCGCGATAACCGACAGCCGTGATTATCAGATAGAAACTCACATCGACGAGATACTTAACCGCGCAGTTGTTTCGGGACAGCTCGGCATACGCTATCAGCCGATAAGGTCGGTCGCGGAAAACAAATTCACCTGCGCGGAGGCTGTCATCGAACTGACAGACGTAGTTTACGGCAGCATCGACTCCGAACGCCTGATAATCGCCGCCGAAGAGCGCGGACTTATCGTCAGTCTCAGCAACAGGTATCTTGAAGAGGTGTTCACTTTCATGGGCAGCGAGAGCTTCCAAAAGCTCGGATATACGCATATCTGCGTGCGGCTGCCCGTATCGCAGTGCATGAGAATGGATCTGACCGACACTATCTGGAATCTGCGCGAGCGCTTCCGCGTCAGCCCCGCCAACATCGCCTTTGAGATCAAGGAGACCTCCTATGAAAACATGAGCCGCGTGTTCAACGAAAACCTGAAAAAACTCTCCACGCAGGGGTTCAAGATAGTGCTTGACGGCTTCGGCAGCGGCTACTCAAACTTCATGCATCTGCTCGATATGCCGATAAACGCGGTTCGCCTTGACAAGAGCATCGTTCAGGCAGCAAGCAGCGCAAACGGTAAGAAGATACTCGAAGGTATAATCGACACTCTGCGCGATATATCACTGACAGTCATCGCACAGGGCGCGGACGATCAGCAGACCTCGCTTATGCTTGCAGGTTCGGGCTGCGATCTGATACAGGGCAGCTATTACTCCCCGCCCGTTAGCAAGGACAAGCTTGAAAAGCTTTCAGCTAATGATCCCCACTGACTTCAAGGAGGACAAAATGGAGCTTTGGGACGCTTATAATAAGGACTTTGAAAAGATAGACGGCGTAACGCTTGTGCGCGGCGAGGAAGATTCAATACCGCGGGGAGTGTATCACTTGGTCTGCCATGTTCTGGTAAGGCACACCGACGGCACCTACCTTTTAATGCGGCGCGACCCTCGCAAGGCTTACCCCGATATGTGGGAGGCTACGGCAGGCGGCTCGGCGCTGAAAGGCGAATCGCCCCTTGACTGCGCCCGACGTGAGCTTACGGAGGAAACGGGCATAGTTTCGGAGCAGCTTACCGAATTCGGAAGGTTCGCCCGAGATGATACCCGCTCCGCCTATGTTGATTATCTCTGCGTTACCGACTGCGATAAGGACAGCGTTGCTTTGCAGGAGGGCGAGACCACCGCTTACAGATGGGTCACGCGGGAGGAGCTTCTTTCGATGGACAAAACGGAGCTTTTGAGCGAGGGCAACCGCGTCTACATCGGCAGAAGTACGCCTTCCGACGAGGTGACTGTCCGCGAGGAAAGGCTAACGGCGGAAGAATATATCCGATTTTTAAGGCGCACCGATCTCGGCTCGCAGTACCCGCGTGAGAGGTTCGCCGAAAGGATCGCCCGCCTTGTAAACACAGCGAGCATAAGCCTCGTGGCGCGGAATTCGATCGGCACTGTCGTGGGCGTGCTTTTCGGGCTGACAGATTACGCCTACTGGCTCTATGTGACCGATCTCGGCGTGGACAGAGCCTACGAGCGGCGGGGCTTGGGCAGCAGGCTGATGCAAACGGCTCACGAGCTTGCGGGCGGAGAAAAAGACATCGCGGTATATCTTATAGCGAACGAAAACGCCGTGCCTTTTTACAAAAAGCTCGGCATGAAATATTCCGACGATGTGATGCAGTATAATCACATCGAATGGACGGGATTTACCGTGGGTGACGAACAATGAACATCGAAAACAACATAATAAGGCATTATCTCAAAGACGCCTACTTCATCACGGGTATGGCTTATGCGGGTAAATCTACGGCGGTAAAGGCGCTTTCCGAGCGATACGGTATGATATTCTGCGGCGAGAACTACACGCTCGAACTGTCAGACCGCGTTGCCGAGCACGACGTTCAGCCCGACCTCTGCTACATGAGAGAGCTTACCGACTGGAAGGATTTTGTAACACGCTCCCCCGAGGAATACGAACGCTGGATATATTCGGTCGCACGCGAGGCGGCGGGCTTCGAGATAGCCGAGCTTATCTCGCTTTCGGGCAAGGGAAAGGTCATCGTCGATACGAACATTCCGCTCGATATCCTGCACGAGATAAGCGACTACGACCATGTAGCCGTGATGCTTTCGCCGCAGAGTATGAGCGTCGAGCGCTTTTTCGACCGCTCCGACCCCGAAAAGCAGTTTATTTTAAGCGTGATAGAAAGCTGCGGCGACCCGCAGGCGGTCATGCGGAATTACCGCGAAGGGCTGGCTCTCATCAACAGCCGGAAGCATTACGACGAATACGCACAAAGCGGCTTTTTCACGCTTGTCAGAGAAAACGACGGGCGCGACACCCGCGAGGAGGTCTTAGCCGCGCTTGCAAAACATTTCCGACTGGAATGAGGTGACTTAAATGGAGCTTACAAGGCTTGATATCAGAGACAAGGAGATCGTAAAGGAGCTTTTCCGCGCCGTTTTTACCAACGAACCCTGGAACGACGACTGGAGCGACGAAGCGCAGCTTGACGCCTACATTACCGACCTTACGGGAAATCCCACATCGCTGACATTCGGATATTTCGAGGACGGAAGGCTTGTCGGCATGACGATGGGCAGCATTAAGCACTGGTACCGCGGAACGGAGTACGTCATCGACGAATTCTGCATACTTACGGAGCGGCAGGGCTGCGGGATAGGCAGCGCGTTCTTCGCCGAGCTGGAGCGCGTGCTTGCCAAGATGGGTATCTATCACATCTTCTTGCAGACCGACGAAAATATGCCCGCATACGACTTCTACAAAAAGCACGGTCTGACCGAGCTTAAAGGACACGTTTCGTTTGCGAAAAGTCTTACCGATAATACTTAACAATAAAACTCCCCGATAAGCGCACCGGGGAGTTTTTCATATCATATGATTTATGTTACAGGCGTTATTCGCACATCCACTTGATTATCTTCTCGCTGTACTCGCCCCAGAACTGCATATCATGCCCGCCCTTGCTTTCATAATACTCGTGAGCTATGCCGTTCTGCTCGAAAAAGCGGTGCAGACTGCGGTTGTTTTCGAGCAGGAAGTCCTCCGTGCCGCAGCACATGAATATGCCCGGCAGCTCGCCCGACTCTTTGAGCTTAAGTGCCAGCGTTTCGGGATTGTTTTCGCTCGCAAGCAGCTCGGAAGGCTCGCCGAAGCACTCGTGATAATAAGCGAAGTTGGCGACCTCATTGCCCTCTCCGTGCTTCATCTTGGCGACCTCATGAGTGATAAGTGCCGAGGACATAGCGCCGATCTTGCCGAACTGCTTAGGAAAAGCCAGTCCCGTATGCAGCGCACCGAAGCCGCCCATCGAAAGCCCCATGACGAAGGTGTCCTCCGCGCCGTTAGCCAGTCCGAATGTGCGGCGCAGATAATCGGGCAGCTCTTCGCCCACGAACGAAGCATACTTTCTGCCGGTGGCGGCGCCGTCGAGCCAGAAGCTGTTGTCTCCCGCAGGGCTAACGAGCGCCACATTGTACATATCAGCCACGAACTCGGGCACCCAGCTTCCCGCGCAGCCGTAGTAGCCGTGCAGCAGGAAAACGGTCTTCATCGGGCGCTTTTTGTTCGGGTTGTTATCCTCCCACGGAAGATCCTTTCGCGGGTCGTTCGGGATTATCATTTCAAATGTGACGGGTCTTCTAAGGCAGTCCGAATTAAATCTTATCGTATAAAATGCCATTGGTATCTGTTTCCTTTCAATATCTCGGCTGGTCTCAAAGCTTCACAACACGCGGCGCTTCGGTGAACGAATAGAACACCGCCTCGGCGTTTTTGAAATACAGCACCTCGGTGTTGTCATCGTCGGGGGAATACATTGCTTTCAGCTGCGGGTAATTTTCGAGCATATGCACCTTCGGCTCACGCCTGTCGTCGCGGACAAGCTCTCCCGTAACGCGCACCCACACGCCGTCCTTGAAAGCGCAAAGCTCCGCCTTGGGGTTAGCCTGTATCTGCTGCGAAACGCTTTTGATCTTGCCTGTCTGTATGTACAGCTTGTCCTCGAAGATCTCCACCGTGCCGAAGGGTCTTACTCTCGGCTGGTCGCCCTCAACGGTCGCGAGGTAGTATGTCCCCGCCGCTTTCAGAAAATCGTAGACTTCTTTCATGACTGTTCCTCCTTAGGATTTCTAATTTAAGGTTTTCGATGAATTGTACAAAACGCGGGTTGCTCCCGCCCGTCTGCCCGCAAATACTGCCTTGTCGGGAAGGGTTTGCCTGTCTCGCGAAATCTCTTTGCGAAAATCGCTGCGCTCTTTCGCAAATTAAAATCGGCAATTCATTTGTTTTCGTACAGACCTGCAGAGCTGTAAACTTCTGATTTTTTTCGACTTTTTTATAAATTGCCGATTTTATCATTTGAACCGTCAGACTTTCTCTTACCGAGGATGTTTCCGGCTGTCGTAGGCTTTTGTGGGGGAAAACCTTCTGAAGAAGGGTTCTCCCCCACACCCCTTTCCTAAGACTTTTGGTTTTGCTCTTATCGTAAAATTATAATTTGCCGAGCGCGTGACGCGCCGCGATCATTCCGAATGTGTAGCACCTTCCGAGCGAAAGTCCCGTCTGATGGAACGGATAATCCGCGCCGCCGTAGAACGGTCCTCCCAAATTCCCGACGCAGTAAAGCCCCTCAATGGGAGTGCCGTCCGAGTGAAGCGCCCGACCGTTTTCGTCGGTCTTAACGCCCGAGACCTCCGCCGAAACGCGGATATGCTTTCTTGCGCCCCAGAAAGGCGGCTTTTCGATCTTGTGCAGATATTTCGCGGGCTTACCGAAATCCTCGTCGTAATGCCTGTCGCAAAGCTCGTTGTAGCGGTCTATCGAGGCTTTCATCTTCTCAAACGGAATGTCAAGCTCCTGCGCCAGCTCTTCGAGGGTGTCGCAGCGGTGCAGGTCGATAAGGTTCTTGAAAACGCCCTTCGGATTCTCCACCGCGCCGGGGATAAACTTCTCCATAACGGCGGGCGGCACCATTCCGCTGACGAACTCGTCCTTAGCCCAGTTGACATAATCGCTGTCATAGATTGTGCAGTACCAGCCCTTCGAGCCGCTTTCCCTATGCTCCGCGTCGAGCATATTGCCTTTATATGACGGCTGAAATTTGAGAATATTTCCCATGTAAACAAAGCCGGTGTACTCGTTCGTGAAGCGCTCACCTGCCATATTCAGGTAAAGGAACGGCTCCTCCCACATCAGCGCCGAATCAAAATCATGCATCATCTTTGTGTGCCCGAGATTTTCCATTTCCGCGCCCGCGCTCATGGCTAAGATATGCCCGTCGCCCGTCTTGCCGAACTGCTTTTTGTCGAAATCGGCAATGTCGGGGCACCAGCGCTTGACCATCGACGGATTATTGGTGTAGTCGCCCGTCGCAAGAATAACGGCTTTTGCGGCGTTGAACTGTATGTACTTGCCTTCCTTTGTCTTGCCGATAACGCCCGTTACGCGCCCGCCGTCGGTGACGAGCTGCACGGCGGGCGTCGAGAAAAACGCTTCAAGCCCGTTCTCGGCGCACTCCTTATCGACTATTTTAGCCAGCGCGTTGCCCGTGTTCATCGGCTTGGGACCTATCCACGGCGCCCAGAAATAGCAGTGGTCGTCGCCGTAGTCGTAGCTGTTCTCGCGGTCGCGCCACATTCCCGTAAAATCGCTGCTGGTGCTCATGAACGCGCAAAGCCCGGAATCGTCGTCGGTTTTCAGGAGCTTGGCGCTCTCGGTTTTGCTGTCAACCTTGCTGCCGTCGCCGTATTCGGTCTCGGTGGTGAATCCCGCGCGGTTGAAGAGCCACATCATGGCTTCCTCCGAGTATTCGGTGTAGGCTTTGAGCTGCTTGGTATCGGCACGCCAGTCGCAGAGACCGTTGGTGTGGTGTATCCACTTTGCGATACCCGCCTTAGTCGAGCGCGATTTGATTATCGCCGAGCCGCAGTTGCCCTGCGAAACTACCTTGTGCGATTTCTGCAAAAGCGCAGTCTTAGCGCCAAGTTCAGCCGCCCAGCCCGCCGCGGGAACGCCCGCAGCACCCGCGCCGACTACCACGATGTCAAAATCCTTCACCTCGTCGGGGGTGATGCTGCCGGTCTCGCAGACCGAATCGCCTATCTCACCCGCGGTCACGCCGAAGGCATTAACGTCCATGTCACTCAATTCTATCATTCCTCTCTTATTTTAAGCGCTTTTCGCGCCTGTTTCTTCATAGATTTATTATATCACTAAATGATAATTTTTTCAAGTCCGAATCAACAAAATTTGCGGGATTTTCTGCCCAAAAATTGCGGATATGCATAATCAAAAAAGCCCGTTCGCGGGGAACGGGCTGTGGGCGGGCACTACACTTTATATTTTTTCTTTCCGAGGAAATACTCATGAACTTGGCTTTCCCGGTACTTGTCTTTTGAACCGGCAAGCTTTGTAAATTCCTCATCTTTTAATATAACGATATATGCTCTGTAATAGTTGTCTTTTGTTAAGCTGTTTTTATATTTGAACATATTTCGGGCAGTTGTCCTTTATCATACGTTTCCGAAAGAAAAAAGTATCTCCCCCGTTACACACGGGAGAGATACGCTGAAATATCTTTTTTTCGACGGGCAAGCTCATTCGGCAAACAGTGCCGACCGTGCCATGTCACGTATTCTGTCTGCGTCTGTTTTTGTTCGGATTTTGCCGGTAGTATTCCTGCTTGTGTTGATACATTTTTTCATCGGCAGTCTTCATAGCGTTGTATATATCATAATCTCCGCCGAGATAGACCGAACCGACCGCGAAGCTGACATCGGGCGTGCTGTTTGCAAGAGACATAAGCTCTCCTACCTTCTGTTCCAGGTCACCTTCGGCGATATCGGGACAGAATACAAAGAATTCGTCTCCGCCTGCGCGGTAGATCTCGTAGTCGCCGAAAGCAAGTTTCAGCAGAGCCGCGGCTCTTGTCAGCAGCTTGTCGCCCGCGTCGTGACCCTCCTCATCATTTATGAGCTTCAGCCCGTTCAGATCAGCCAGGACAACGCCCATTCTTTCGGGCTTTTTCGTCTTGTCGGACATCAGCTTGTCTACCCTGTCATTCATGGCATTGCGGTTGAGTAGCTGCGTAAGACCGTCCATCGTGCTCTTGATCTCAAGCTGCGAAACAAGCTGATGATTGACTATTACCGCGGCGATCAGGTATGACGTCAGTTCAAGGGTCTCCTTTATCTGCACCATTTTAGCCGATTCGTAATTGGCAGCCCAGATGAAGCCGACAAGATTATGATTGTTTCTGACAGCATACAGAATGATATTTTTCATATCGTAGTCCTTCATGGACTCGTACCACTTCGGATCGCGCTCTTTAATAACATCGAGATCGTCAAGCAGCAGACAATCGCTGTCGTCCAGATCGTTCTCCCACGCCGCCGCTATCTCAAAAGGAGAGCGCGACATTTCCCGACACATCACGTCAAGGTAATCCTTCTCAACGCCTCTGCTGCTGATAAGCGTACAGCACTGCTGCCCCGGGTCTACGGTATAGAGCATACAGCTTGCCGCGCCGCATATCTTTTGAAGCTCGCCCATCGCCGCAGCCATTGCCTGATTATAATTCTGTGTCTCATGAAGCCTTACGCTGATGTTCGTTACCGCGGCAGCCACCTCGGGCGAATGACCCGCCATTGATTCGGGCTCGAACTGTGCCGAAAACGTTCCCGTATAGAGACAGTACAGTGTCTTCACAGCGTCTTCTGAACGAGTACCCGTATCATCGTCGGCTATATCCATCGGCATATAGAATCCCTTTACCCAATGACTGTGCGCATTGGTATAGGAATACAAAAATTCATTGAAGAACGCGCACTTGTAAATAAAGCTTTCAAAATTGAGATCGGTATAATATCGCCGCCACGGGATACCGGGATAAAACTCGGGCGCGCCCGGACCCATGCCCTGAACTCCTCCCCTGATTGCCATAAGACGAATCTCACTGTAAGAGCCGTCGGGAAGAACATCAAACGAATAGATACCCGACATACCGTTTATTCTGTCAACATAAGCCTGAAAATCAAAAGACATGACTTCTCCTCCTTTATGAGTATTTCGACAGCCTCCGGCATAATAGGGAGTCTGATATGGTTTTATTATATTTTATCATATAATTCTCGTTCTGTCAATGTTTTTTGTCAAGTTAGACAAAAATCTTTATTTACTTATAAATGAACATTTTGGCGGCTGTCGAATCTGTCTTCCAAAAGATGACACGGAAATCAATTTTCAAAAATTGCATAACGATATTTGTGAATTTTGTAGGGGCGCTCCTGCGTGAGCGCCCGCAAACTGCGCCTTTTGACCCATAAAAATGGGCGCACACATAGGTGCGCCCCTACAAGACTACCAACATATGGAGCAAAATTGATTTCCGTGAAAAGATGATAAAGATGCTTGATTAATTTTGAATAATATGGTATAATAGAATAATAGCAATAAATCATTCCGATGCCGTACACCGCAGGAGCAGCTTTCTCTCCGCAAACGGCAGGAGGTGCCAATGAAGAAACTATTCCAACGCAGCGGCGTTGATCTGTTAGCCGCCCTGCTGCCGCTGATAATAATGCTCTGTATCGTAACGGCAGAGATAATTCGCGGCAGCATGAAAAACGAAAGTCCGACGATCTCTTCGGACTTTAACTACGGCTGGGTCACCGAAAGCGGAGCGGAGATTTCCGCCGAGCGCCTGCCGAAGGGCAGACTTGTCATAAGCCACAGCCTTACAGGTACCGATATCTCCGACAGAGATCTCTGCTTCAAGACAAGCAATGCCAATGTCAGGGTGCTGTTTGACGATAAGACCGCTTACGAGTACCGATTCGTTCCCGTGACGCCGCTTTTCGGCAAGTCCTACGGTATGAGGATCAATATGGTGCCGATACCCGTCGGCGCTTCCGCCGTAACGCTTGAGCTTGAACCGCTTTACGAAAACGGCTCGGCGGACTTAAGCAAGATCACGATCGAAGAATCGGGCGAATTTCTGAACGCCCTGTACAGGAAAGAGCTGCCCGGGTTCTCTCTGTGTGTACTGCTGTTCCTCTACGGCGCGTCAATGCTCGTCATAGGTCTGATGACAAAGGGCACCTCCGATAAAAAGACGGTTGATTTCTTTTCGCTCGGTGCTTTTTCCATGCTGATCGGCATTTATTCCTCCAACGAGACCTGCGTGCTCCAGCTTATCACCGAAAGACCTGAAGTCGTAAGGTTCTGCGCCGCGTTAGCGCTGATGTTCATTTCCTATTTTCCCGTGTCGTTTGTTGCAAGCGTCACCCATCAGCGCGGCACCGTATGCCTGCCGATACTCTCAGCAATGATTATCCTGAACTTCGTTCTCACCGTCACCCTTTCGATGACGGGAGTGAGCGACGTAGCGCTTATGCTGACGTTCTCGCATATCTGCATAGCTATCGCCGTATTCATGACATTTTTCCTTATGCGCAGGGCGATAAAGAACAAGACTAACGACCGCGGTTTTCTGCATACTGTCGTGATAGGTATGTCCTCCGCGATGGCGGGCGCAGCCGTTGACCTCGTAAGATTCATTGCGATAAAGAACAGGATACTCGGCAACAGCCTTTTCACCCGAGCGGGCGTGCTGATATTCGTGCTCCTCATGGGTATGCATCTGATGAGGGTACGTACACGGCTTGCCGTCGAAAAGGAGCGCTCGGAGCTTATGGAAACGCTCGCCTACACCGACGGTCTCACGGGAATTAACAACCGCCTTGCCTTCCATAAAAAGGAAAGCGAGATACGTAACGAACACATCAACTGCACAGTAGTTCAGCTCGATATCAACGACCTGAAAAAGGTAAACGACGAATATGGCCATGCGGAGGGAGACCGCCGTATCATCGACGCCGTCAGCATAATAACCGAAAGCTTTTCCGAGATCGGCACCTGCTACCGAACGGGCGGCGACGAGTTTATCGTCATCGTACAGCAAAGCGATGAAACGGGCGTGAAAAACGCGCTTGCAGCTCTTGAAGAAAAGGCAGCCGCCTACAACGAGAAGAACGCCCCGCCCGTACCCATGCAGATAGCCTACGGCTACGCCAAATACACCGCCTGCGAGGATATGCTCGAAGCGGCGGAACAGCTCGCCGATAAACGAATGTACGAAAAGAAAAAGCAGATGAAATCAAATAATAACTGAAAAAGGGCAGGAGTGATTCCTGCCCTTATCTGTTTGGTCAAATAAAAAACTTGCCCTCACTTATAGCAATCCGAGAAAATAACCGCACAAATCTTTCGGATAAAAATTCACATTACTGCGTCAAACTCCCTTGAAGGGCGACTGTCTGAACTTCGTTCAGACCACCTCCTGCGGTCGTTTTCCTTGTACTGTGAATTTTTCTCTCGAAATCTTTATGCAAATATTTTCTTGGATTGCTATAGAGTTCCCCTACCAAAACAAAACCTGCATAAAAATACAAATTCCGCGCAAACTATTCCCGTATCAACAAAATCACAAACGGAGGTATAATAAAATGAAAGCAACGGGAATAGTAAGACGTATAGACGACCTCGGCAGAGTCGTCATACCCAAGGAGATACGGCGCACTATGAGGATTCGGGAGGGCGACCCCTTGCAGACAACATTGACACCTGAGTATGCGTTTTATAACGCGATGAGGGATATTGCGGAGAGGATACATATAAATATAGAAACCTCGAAAGTATGCAAATAAACCTATTAAGCATTTGTTATTAGAAAAAATATAAATTTATCATGAAATGATTATGAATATATGTTATAATATATTATGAGGAAGTATGTTGTTATCTGATTTCGAAGGAGGTGAGATTTATGGTAGACTACAATAGATCAATAAACCGTGTATTTACTAAAAAAGTCTTCCATGATCTCATCTCAACAGGATCAAATGAGGTATATGACTTTGTTGTTAAAAGGTTCTTGGTTGATACAGAAAATAAAACAAATGGAGAGCTAATTAGTGAGATTTACTCACATCTGGGTTCTTCTTATCGAAATGAATACTATTATATAAATACTTTGCTTA
>JAILFF010000243.1 GCA_024697705.1 Ruminococcus sp. | reverse complement strand
GTCCGCTTACGGAGCTTATAGCAGAAACTGTCTGCTCACTCATAGTACCGTCAAGCTCAACATAACCGATAACGGTGCCGTTGGTGCTGCCGGTGCAAACCTTGATAACAGTGCCGTTGCCCTTACCCTTGATGGTGATGGTATCAACGCCCTTGCTGAAGTTTACGCCGCTGACCTTGATCCAGCTGCCCGACTTCATGGAAACGGTGGTGTCTCTGAGTCCGTTTACAACTACGTCGTCGGACTGGTTGGACATCGTTTCCGCCTGAACGGTGGTGTAGGGGTTAAGGGATTCGATCTGAGAAACGCCCTTCATGTCGCCGCTGCAAGAGAACTTGCCGTTGCTGAACGTGCATTCGTTGATCTGAGTGGAACGATAGTTACCGTCTGCTGTCAGTTCACCCTTGCTGTTGTAGATCCTGATGCCCTCAGCCTTTACCTTGCGGATAGCATACTGACGGCTGTGGTAAGCAACATAATACTTGCCCTTGAAGTAGATGATGGAGTGGTGGTTGTTGCCGCCGTTGTCTATTCTCTGCGAACCGGTGTTCTTGAATACGTTGCCTGCGAGAGTCCAGGAGTTGGCATCGAGAGGAGTCTTGGAAGTCATGTAAAGAATGTCAGCGCTTCCGAAGTTTACGCCGTTGATCGTCTGGTTGCCTACGTCCCAGTTGGAGCAGTAGGAATAATACCAGGTGTCGCCGACCTTGATAACGCTGGAGTCTTCAAAGAGGTAAGGAATGTTCATCTGAACAGGATCGCTTGCAAGAGAGATCATATCCTTGCCAAGCTTAACGACACGACCGGTGCCGGGAGTAGCCGCAGGAACGCCGTTCTTGCGTCCGCCGCCGAAGAACAGGTAAGCTTCATCGGTAGTCTCATCGTAGTATACGCCGGGGTCGAACATCCACTCAACTGTCGAGCAGTTGGGCGAATTGTGCGAAAGGAGTGCATGACCCAGCGGATCGGTCCAGGGACCTGTCGGGCTGTCAGCGGTTACAACGCCGATACCGCCGCCGCTGTTTGCGAAGTACAGGAAGAACTTGGGCTTGCCGTTGATCATCTTCCAGCAGGCGTCGGGAGCCCATGCAGCACTTGCCCACGAGCAGCAGCCGTTCTGAGTTCTGCCGTTGCGTGCAGCTATCGGAATAGCGCCGTGGTCTGTCCAGTTTACCATATCCGCCGTGGAGATGCAGTTGATCGTACCGGAGTTATAGGTGTTCTCCTGATACTGACCGTCGCTTCTGGTCTCAAAAGCGTCGTTGGTCGTGTAGATATAAAGTCTGCCGTCGTAAACCATCCAGCCCGGGTCGGCGCCGAAGCGTACAGTTGAAAGCGGATTGTTCTCGCCGTCATACTTATAGCTTATGCCTGCCTTAACGTTCCGGAACTTGGCTTCCATAGCCGCTACGTCAATCTTAGCCGCAGCCTTCGGGAACGAGGTTATAAGCTTAAGAACGTACTGTCTGATAAGATCAACGTCGTCGTTGTCAACGGTGCCGCTCTTATCAACGTCTGCCGACTTCTCGGCTCTCTTGCTCTCGAAGCCCTGAGTGATGCCTCTCTTGGCAAGAACAGCGTCCATGATAGTGATAGCGCCGTCGGCGTCAACGTCGCCCGTTACGTCCATCGGCTCCTTTACGGGCTCGGGTCCGAGAATGCCTGTGCCCGCAACCGCACCGATAACTTCATCAAGGTAGAACGAGGTGGTGGAGTCGTCGGTCTCAACGTAGATCTGCATATTCGACGCGTCTGAGGGGAGCTTGTAGTTCATGTTTGCAAGCTGTACCCAGTTGTCTCTTACGACGGTCTTGGTGTCGATCTTGGTATAGTTGGTAGTACCGGTGGAATCATCATACTGGAGAGTGAAATGGAACTTATCGGTCTCGGGACCGTCCGTATATTTTACGATAGCACTAAAGCTGTACTCGCTGCCGGGCTTGAATACGCTCGAATCAAGCTTCATGCTGGCACCGTTCCAGGCGCTCTCTCTGTTCGATACATAGAGCGAGTGGCTTCCTACGAAGCTTTCAGAGGAGCTTGAAGCTATCTTAGCAGAGCCTCTTCCCGAGAAAACGTCTACACCGCTCTCAAATCCGTAATTGAAGTACCAACCGAAATCATTGGGCTTGACTTCGCCGCCGGTGCTGCCGCCGCTGCCGCCGTCGTTGTATTTCGAGCCGTCGCCCCAGTGATCGTTGGAGACGATCGAAGTGATATAGTTGTACGCAGTCTTGGGCTGATTGTTTCCGTCGTAGAGAAGCGGATAGTTGGGCTGACCGGCATTGTTCTTGCCTACCCAGGAGTTATTGTCGTTTGGTCCCCATACCTGAACAAGAGTAACCCTACCCTTGTACTTGCCGCTCGAGTTTACGTCTACACAGTGCTTGAAGATAGCCTTGTACTTTTCAGCCTGCTGCTGATCGGTGTACTTTCCGCCGTCGCGGGAGATATCAAGCTCTGTTACCTGAACGTCGATGCCGAGGCTCAGATAATCGTCCATTGCGGCAAGGTAGGAAGAGGTGTTGCCCCAGTCCCACTGACCGGTGCAGCAATCCAAATGAGACTGCATACCCATACCGTCAAGAAGTCCCTTATTATGGAGCGGGATAAGGATAGTATTCTTTATGCACTCTTTCTTATCGCCTGCGAACTCGTTATAATCGTTGTAGAAAAGCCTGCAGCCTTTGGGAGCGTATTTTCTTGCGTAGGTGAATGCCTTTTCAACGAAAGAGTTGTCGCCGTAAACCCTTACCCATGCGGAAGAGCCGTCGCGTCCTTCGGTATTATTAGTAGGTCTGAGACCGCCGTTTTTGGCAGTTCCGTCATAAATAACTTCGTTACATACATCGTAAGCGTAAAGGTTTACCGTCGGATACTGCGTAGCGTAGGCATTGAACATATTCTTGATGTAGCTCTCCATACGCTGATCCATAGTAGAGGAATTTACATATCCGTTGTTGTTATTGAAGCCCTGCTTGAAGAACCATTCGGGAGTCTGGCTGTGCCATACGAAGGTATGACCGCGGAACGCGATATCATGCTTAGCGCAGAAATCGAGAATAGCGGCACAGCTGTTGAGCGTTACCTTAACGTTGCTGTCGGTCGAACCGTTCTGCACGATGGTAGCGTAAGGCTTGGTCTCGTTTTCGCACTCAACGGCGTTATGATCTTTCAGTATAATGCCCTGAATACCCGAATTACTGATAGTTCCGCCGTTAAAGATGTTGCCTACACGGAAGTAGTTCGCAAACTCGTCTTTAAGACCCTGGCTTGAGGAAGCCGCGTGTGCGATCGCTGACGACTCTTCGGAAGTTACCTTGACTTCGTCAAAAAGAAAATCATCGGTCAGATCGTTCGTAAGCGTAAGCTCGTACTCGTATGTGTCGGCAGGAGCCTTGCAGTCTGCTGAAAGCTCTGTCCACTCGCCTCCCTTGACCTTCTTTTCGGCAAGAGTCACTATGGTCTCTTCTGCGGTCTTTTCATCAATATACTTCAATGTGAGCTTGAAGGTGGTATCCTTTTCGCTGAATACCTTCATCGAATAATTATACTTAACGCCGCCGAAGAGATATAATCCCTTTGAGGAAGCGGCGCCGTCATTCGATGAAGCACGACCGGTGACCTTCATACCTCTCGAAGCGCCGAAGCCGCCGTTATCGTCAGCGGTAAGCTCGATCGAGGTGTCTGTGCCGTGCCAGCCGTCATAGTTGAGCTCGAAGCTGTCATAAACAACTTCCTGTGCGTAGGCAGGAGCTGTAAACTGCGGGAAAGCTGTTGTCAGGCAGCTCAGCGCCATAAATGCAGCCAGCACTTTCTTATGCCTTTTCATAATAAGCTGATCATCTCCTTAAAAGATCAAAAAATGTTTTACCGACGTATGAAAAAATGAATAAGCTTAACTAACATATAGTTAATTTTTCTAACTATATTATACAACAGCGAAGCCGTGCTTTTCAACCCACAATTTGCAGATTTGGTGAAAAAATTGCAGATTTGCTCTTGATTTTTTTTATTATTATGCTATAATATGAATAAGAGAAAAAATTTGAAAACCAAAAGAAATTACGTAATAATTGAAGCGTTTTATACTGTACGTCACCTGTCGGGAACACATCTGTTCACAAAGTGTACTTTCTGATGACGTACAAAACAACCTGCTTGTTGAGGAGTCAAATATGAATACTAACAATACCGATCATACTAATCATCGTCCGCTCATAGGCGTGATAACCTCCAGAGCTTCACAAAGTGAACAACGGCAGATGCTCAAAGGCGTACTTTCAAAAGCCGATGAGCTGGGCATAGATATCGCCGTGTTCTCAAACGTCTATAATTTCATGGAGTATTTCGCTTACGTAGAGGTGGAAAACAAGATCTACGAGCTTGTACATTCCGAGCGCCTTGACGGATTGATCCTTACTTACGAATCTCTTCTCTATCCCGAGCTTCGTAAGCGCATCTACGAACATATCAAAGACCTTGAAATACCGATCATAATAACCGACGTCGATAAAGAGGGCTACACCTGCATAAATACAGATGTGAAGAGCGATTTCCGCGACATCGCCCGCCACCTCACCGATGTACACGGCATTAAGGACATAGACGTCATTACGGGTCCCGAAGAATATGAGACCTCCCGCCTGCGCGTCGATGGCGTAAGGGAGATCATGGAGGAGAGAGGTCTGTCCCTCAGCGACGAAAATGTGATATACGGCAATTTCTGGTACAACACAGGCGAGGATCTCGCCGATGAATACATAAGCGGAAAGCGCCGACTGCCTCAGGCTGTGATATGCACCAACGATTATATGGCTTTCGGACTTCTGGACAGATTGTTCGACCACGATTATACTCTCCCCGACGACCTTATGGTGGTAGGGTACGAGCATATCGGTGAAAGGATATACCACTCCCCCATACTGACCACCTATCAGCGCAACCGCGCAGCCATAGGCGCAAAAGCCGTAGCTACGATATGGTCAAAGCTCACGGGGGCTCTGATGGAGGAGATCGACACTTCGGGATACATGATCCCGGGCGAGACCTGCACGTGCGGTGTGGAGAAAAAATATCTCCGCGAGGAACTGACAGACGTAAGACAGATCAAGTATTATAACGAAATGAATTTCTGCGGCAACTTCGAGCAGCAGTCCGTCACCTGCCAATCCATCTCCGACTACATACGCACCCTCCAGGACTTTTCCTACCTGATAAGAAATGTATCGGGCATATACCTCTGCCTGCATGAGGACTGGTGTACACGCTCGCGAAAGTCTTCTGTAAACGAGTTCTCAAACAACGAGCCCATGATCTGCTACCGCATAATAAGCCCCGAAAAGGGTCCGGACGAGCCCGCGATCTTCACAAGGGGCGATCTTTACCCCGAAGAGCTTCCGGGCGCGGGGGACAAGAAGTTCCTCTACTTCACGCCGCTGTTTTCGGAGGGCAAGGAGTTCGGGCACTTCATTTTCCAGTACACCACCCCCGATACCTATGATTCGGTCATGATCGAATGGCTCAAGATATCCGTAAACGCCTTGCAGGTGCTTCGCATGAAGAACGATATCAACACCCTCCTTGAATGTAGGAATCTTTCGGAATATCACGATACGGCTACGGGACTTTACAACAAACCCGGCTTTGCTCACGAGCTTGCGGGCGCCCGCAAAAAGCTGAGCGAGCAGGAGAAGCTGCCGATCATAATGATACGCACGGGAATCTACTCGGACGACAGCCGTATCGAAAAGAAAAATCTCTCCATAAGACTGGATATAGAGATCTCCGAATGTCTGAACCACATCGCCGCAGATATCGGCGGTTTCTGCGGAAAGCTTTCCGAAAAGCTGTATGCGCTTGCCGCCGCGAGCGAACTCACGGAGGAGGATATCTCCATTATCACGGACAGACTGGAGACGATAATCTCCCATGCTCCCCTCTATATTCAGGAGAGAGGCATCGACACGCTCTTTATGGCTTCAAGAACGCTCTCGGCGGACGAAAGCATCGACGAGTGTATTTCCGCACTGAGCGAAGATATCAACATGAAGATAAAACAGCTTTCCGACGAACGGCATCACGCGCACTACAAAGACTATCTTAAGGTAAGAAATTCCATGTACCGCGAGCCCGGAAAAGAATGGGACGCCCAAAAGACCTGCCGCGATTTCCACTTGAGCTACGGTCATTTCCGAGCCTCCTACAAGGATATTTTCGGCATAAGCTTCCATCAGGACGTCATAATGAGCCGCATCGCGATGGCAAAATACCTTCTGCTCTCCACAACACTGGGTATCCCCGCCATCTCCTTCAAATGCGGTTATACGGACGAAAAGTATTTCATGCGCCAGTTCCGCCAGCTGACGGGCACCACCCCGAACAGCTACCGCAACAGCCTGTCCGATAAGCAATTGTCCGACAAAAAAAGTACGGACGATCACGACCTCCCGCAGAAATAACCGATCAACTCCGACAATTGAATCAACGATAAAAAAGCTCCGACAAAACTGCCGGAGCTTTTAAATTCATAGTAATGAGCGTATCTTATTCGAGTATATCCGAAATGCCGAATCAGTTTTGGAAAGCTATGCGGAAGAAGTTATAGAGGTGAGCTCTTATGCAGTTATCGCCGTGATAGCCGCCGTTTACATAGTGCCAGATATGAGGAACGCCGTTTCTCTCAAAGTTGGTGTGATAGGTCTTGGGATTGTCGTAAACAGTTTTATCGTCGCTTCCGGCTGTTATCATAAGGAAGTAAGGCTGATTGTCACTGCTCCAGTTGAACGAGCCGTTAACTCCGGGAGCGGGGCAGATAGCGCCGATATAGCCGAACATATCGGGCTTCTTCATGCCGATAAGGAGAGATTCGCGTCCGCCCATCGAGAAGCCTGTGATAGCAGTGTTGTCCTTGCCCGTCAGTATGCTGTAATTCTGCTCGATATAGGGCATAAGGTCTTTGGTGAGGTCGTTTATGAAGTTATCGTAAGCCTGATTGTTAGTTTCGTCCATACCCGTGCAGGACTTGAGAGTGGGGCTTGAGAATACGTCGGGGAATACGCAGATCATTTCCTTGGCGGCACCCTCGGCGATAGCGTTTCCGATCATCTCGCGGGTGTGCATTTCGGCATTGCCCTTAGTGAGCATTCTGTCGATGCCTTCGTAGTAGCCGTGCATGATGTACATTACGGGATACTTCTTGCTCGAATCATAGTTGGGAGGCAGAAGAATATTTACGTCCTTCTGTCTGTTGCAGGTGGTCGAGTAGTAGCTCTTCTTCTGGATCTGACCGTAGGTCACGCCCGCTTTCTGCCGGTTAGCCGAATCGGGCTCTTTCTCTACGATCGTGGGCTGTACCTTTGCGGTAAAGTCCGCCATCGAAAGATGTTCGCCCGGCTTGGGAGTCGGCTTCGGGAACGCATTGATCTCACCGCAAATATAAGCTCTGAGCATCTCCGCGTCTGCTTCATCTATCTCGCCGCTCTGATCTACGTCCGCGTTCTGTGCGGCTTCACCGACAAGCGCACCGAAACGTATGCCTTTTTTGAGCTCTATAAAGTCGGCTATGTTGATCTTGCCGTCTAAGTTAACGTCGCCCGAGCCCACACGGGGTATCATGGCAGACACGGGACCTTCGATCTCCGTGCCGGCGGGAGCGGCAATGATCTCATCTACATAGAAATCGCAGGTATCGGTAGTGGTCTCGACTACGAGAACGAGGTCGGTCGCCCCTTCGGGAATAGTGTAATTGGCATTGTAAAGCTGAACGAACTCGCCGCGCCCCGCAACAGTCTGAGCTATCTTGTCGTAATTCGCCGTGCCGCCAATGTTGTACTGGAGCGTGAGCTTGAATTCCGTAGATCTTTCACCGTCGAGATTGGCAAAGCAGGCGCTGAATGCGTAACTCTTGCCCGAAACGAAAGTGGTCGAGCTGAGGGATTTCTGTCCGCCGTTCCACGCAGACGTCCTTCCCGAAAGGAACAGCGACTTTGAGCCCTGATACTTAGCCGTGCTGCTTGTTGCAGCCGTGCAGCTGCCTCTTGCCGACCAGTCGTCCGTTCCGCTTTCAAAAGTGTCGTGGAACAGGTAGCTGCCCGAATCGGCTGCATTGGCGGTGATCGCGGTCATTGACGGCGAAAAAGCCAGCATGGATGCCGCCATCGCTGCCGACGACAGTACCGACAATACTTTTTTTGCCATCGTTTTTGAACTTGACATCTCAAATTCCTCCAATCTCATTTTGTGTAAGCAAAAGCTTACAAATTATCATCTGCTATTAAAATGCCTTGATTCGGCATTTTTGATGTGACTAAAATCCTTCATTGAAAGAAAGATGTTCGGCAAAGGCAGCAGCTTCAATGCAGCATCATCGGTTCTCGGAGAGCTTATCCGATCTTATTTACCAGATACTTCTTGATCGTATCCGCGTCATCAGCCGTGATCCCGCCGCCCGTCTCGAATACGTCCGCATTGTAAGCGCCCTGTGCCGTAAGCTTGTACTTATCGGGGTCTTTGACCGACTGCATTACAAGAACTGCGTCGCTCATATCCACTTTGCCGTCAACGTTGGCGTCGCCCCACACCGTGACCGCTGACTCAGCCGATGCCTGCGGTCCTTCGATGACCGTGCCATCAACTGCCGCAAAGAAATTATCGAGATAGAAGTTTGTTGCGGGATCATCGTCGTCGGAATCGCCTTCGGTCTCCACATAAACAAGAGGACTCTTGGCGCCCGCGGGTATCTCGAAGCTCGTGTTTGAAAGCTGCGTCCACTCGCCCTTTGCGACGTTCTTTGTGTCGATCTTTACATAGTTAGCCTCGTCGTCCGCGTCGTTATACTGGAGAGTGAGGTGGAATTTCGTAGTTGGTGCGCCTTCGTTATACTTTACTATCGCCGAGAAGCTGTATTTCTCGCCCGCTTTGAACTTGTAATTCAGGCTCTTTCCCACGCCCTGCCATGAAGACGAGCGTTCCGAAACGTATGCCGAGCCGCTGCCCTCGTATGCTTCGTCGCTGCTTAAGGCTACCGACGCGCCGCATCTGTCCGTAACGCCGTCAAGTCTGCCCTCGAAGGTATTCTTGAAGATATAAGCCTTGTCGGTCTCGGAGGAGCTTGAACCCGCTCCGTCGAACCTCCACCAGTCAACGTTCAT
>JAILFF010000242.1 GCA_024697705.1 Ruminococcus sp. | reverse complement strand
CGCCGAAATATGGATAATTCCAAGGCGCTGCCGCTCGCGGTGCTTGCGGAAAATTTCGCAAGACTGCCCGGTATCGGCATGAAGACCGCCGAACGGCTCGCCTATCACGTTATGCAGATGCCCGCCGAACAGGTCGAGGATTTTGCGCAGGCGCTTCTCAATGCGAAGAATACTGTTCATTACTGTAAGGTCTGTCAGAATTTTACGGACAAGGAGCTTTGTCCCGTCTGCGACGACCCCCGCCGCGACGGCTCGACAGTCTGCGTGGTGGAGTCCCCGAAGGATATTGCCGCCTTTGAGCGCACCCGAGAATACAAGGGCGTTTACCATGTTCTGCACGGGCTTATCTCGCCTATCGACGGCGTTACCCCCGACAAGCTGCGCATAAAGGAGCTGCTCTCGCGGCTCGACGGCAGCGTGAGCGAGGTAATCATGGCGACGAATCCGACTGTCGAGGGCGAAGCGACGGCAATGTACATCTCGAAGCTGATAAAGCCTTTGGGCGTGAAGGTCACAAGGCTGGCTTTCGGCATACCGATCGGCGGAATACTCGAATACACCGACGAGATAACGCTTTACAAGGCGCTTGAAAACCGCAGCGAGATATGAGCGCAGAAAAGCTTAAGCGTATTTCCTATGCCTTTTTGGGGCTTGGTATCGCGACGTTTCTTTATATCATTGTGCATGAAACGGGTCATCTGATCGTCATGCTTTCGGCAGGGGCGACGGTAACGGATTTCAGCATAATGTTCTCGCACGTCAGCGCCGTGGGCGGCAAGTACACGGACGGCTCGGAGATGTGGCTGAACGCCAACGGCGCGGTGCTGCCTTTAGTAGTATCTTACGCGGCTATGCTTTTCTATAACAGAAAGCATGAAACGGCGTTCTACCGGATAATCTATTTTCTGGTGACTTCGGTGCCGATAGGTTCGCTGCTTGCGTGGGTGATAATACCGCTGTTATACATGGCGGGAAAAGCTCCTGCGGGCGACGATGTAACGAAGTTCCTTAACACATTCACGAAATACTGTCCCGCGTATGTAACAAGCATTATCGCCTTACTGCTTATGGCGGTAGGGATTTATCTTACGGTGTCGCTGGGGCTTTTAGGCGGGTACGCTGCGGAGATCAAACATATCAACGATGATACGCAAAATAAAAACGGTGTCTGATTTTTTTCAGGCACCGTTTATTTGTATTTGTTATTTTCCTGCGGCTTTGATACGCGCCATTGCACGTTTCAGCGCCATGTGGGTATGGATATACTGTTTTGTGGAAAGCTGCTGTCTTAAGCGTTCCTGAGCGCGGGCTTTTGCGGCTTCGGCGCGGAGAACGTCTATCTCTTCGGGGCGCTCGACCGAATCGGCAAAGAGCTTTACGAAGGTCGGCATTATCTCGACGAAGCCTTCGGAGACTATTGCGCGGCGGGTCTCGCCGTTCACGCGGAAACGCACCTCTCCTGCGGTAAGGCAGCAGATCATACCCTCGTGACCTGCGAGAACGCCGCGTCTGCCGTCGATGCTGGGGAAGGTGATCTCCTCGCAGTCTCCGCCGTAAAAATACTTATCGGCGGCAAGTATATCGAGCTTGAATGTTTTTGACAAGGTAATCACTCCTAAAAAAGAAAAAAGAAAGCTAACCGGAATTGCGCGTTAGCGAAAAGGGGTCAACCGCACGAACTTCGTTCGCGCAAGCTCCCGCCCCTTGCGGGGGCTTGGGGGCAGCGCCCCCATTAAAATCAGCCGCGAGACGAATAACTGACCGACCTCTCATAATTTCGAGCGGCTGTTCTTCCTTTGTGCGACGTGAGCGGAGCGAACGAGCAGTCTGTGCGGTCAGCAGAATCCTCACGGTGGGGCAGAACATTGCTCGCCCGTGCTTTTCCCCGCCATTGCGATATTTATAATATTTGCGCTTTCGTTGTGCGAAAATCGCTGCGCTCTTTCGCACAATAAAATCGGCAATTCATTTGTTCCCGCTCATTTCTGCTAATTTATATGCTTCTGCCTTTTTGTTCGCTTTTCTTTAAATTGCCGATTTTTTTTTTTGTTCGGATAGCTTCTCTCTTTACCGATGATTTGCTGCTGTCGCAGGTTTTTTGTGGGGGAAACCCTTCTGAAGAAGGGTTCTCCCCCACACCCCCTTCCTAAGACTTTTGGTTTGCCCTCACTACTGCTTTTTATTCTTCTTCCAGTCTCTTCGCCTTCGCTATTACATCATCTATCGTTCCGACATTATGGAACGCCGCTTCGGGATATTTATCCATCTCGCCGTCAAGTATCATGCGGAAGCCGCGCAAAGTCTCCGCAACAGGCACATAACACCCGGGTACACCCGTGAATGTCTCCGCAACATGGAACGGCTGCGACAGAAAACGCTGTATCTTACGCGCTCTCATAACGGTCTTTTTGTCGGCTTCGTCAAGCTCCTCCATACCAAGGATCGCTATGATGTCCTGCAATTCCTTGTACTTCTGCAAGACCTCCTGAGTGCGCCGAGCAATGCGGTAATGCTCCTCGCCGACAATATCGGGCTCCAGTATGCGCGAGGTCGAATCAAGCGGATCGACAGCGGGGTAAATGCCCTGCTCAACGATCTTACGCGAAAGAACCGTCGTCGCGTCAAGGTGAGTAAAGGTTATCGCAGGCGCGGGGTCGGTCAGGTCGTCGGCAGGAACATATACCGCCTGAACCGACGTGATAGAACCGTCCTTCGTCGAGGTGATACGCTCCTGCAAGGAACCCATTTCGGTAGCAAGCGTCGGCTGATATCCGACCGCCGAAGGCATACGCCCGAGCAGCGCCGATACCTCCGAGCCTGCCTGTACGAAACGGAAAATATTGTCGATAAAGAGCAGCACGTTCTGGTGCGCCACGTCGCGGAAATACTCCGCCATAGTAAGCCCCGTCTGAGCCACGCGCATACGCGCTCCGGGCGGCTCGTTCATCTGACCGAACACGAGAGCCGTCTTGTTGATAACGCCCGAATCGGTCATCTCGTGCCACAGGTCGTTGCCCTCGCGGGAACGCTCGCCTACGCCCGTGAATATCGAATAGCCGCCGTGCTCGGTGGCTACGTTTCGGATAAGCTCCTGAATAAGTACGGTCTTTCCTACGCCCGCGCCGCCGAACAGACCTATCTTACCGCCCTTTGCATAAGGCGCAAGCAGGTCGATGACCTTTATGCCCGTTTCGAGTATCTCGACAACGGGGCTCTGATCCTCGAATCTGGGCGGCTCGCGGTGGATGCCCCATTTCGTTTCGGCGTTCACATCGCCCTTGCCGTCGATGGTCTCGCCCAGGACGTTAAACATTCTGCCGAGCGTACATTCGCCGACGGGGACTTTTATGCCGCCGCCCGGTGCCGTGACCTCCATGCCCTTGCTCAGACCGTCGCTCGCAGCGAGCATTATGGCGCGGACGATATTGCCGCCCATGTGCTGCGCGACCTCCATAACGCGGGTCTTGCCGTCAAGCGTGACGGTCAGCGCGTCCTTTACCTGCGGGAGCTTGCCCGCGGGGAACTGAACGTCTATAACTGCGCCCAGCACCTGGACTATTTTGCCTTTTTCCATTTATTGATTCAACTCCTTAAAAGAGTGAGCTTTGTTTTTTGATTTTTGATTTTTGATTTTTATAGCCCGTGAATTACCGGAAATCTCTGCGGTTTTGTTGCGTGAAAACCGCTGCGCTCTTTCGCGCAATAAAATCGGCAATATGCTCGTTTCCTTACAGACCTGCTGAATTATTCAATTCTGCGTTTTTGGTCAATTTTCTTGAAATTGCCGATTTTATTTTGGGCGGATATGATTCTTGCTATTTTTCATAAGACTTGAACCGCACAGACTGTGGGGGAAACCCTTCTGAAGAAGGGTTATCCCCCACACCCCCTTCCTAAGACTTTTGGTTTGCCTTCACTTTGCGTGAAAACCCTTCCTAAGACTTTTGGTTTTTTCTTTGTTTTGTTTTTTTATTTTTTATGCTGACTTCTCGCGCCGCTGACTATCTCCGTGATCTCCTGCGTGATCGCCGCCTGTCTTGCGCGGTTGTAATCGAGCGTCAAGCCCGCGATCATTTCCTTAGCACTCGTCGTCGCCGAATCCATCGCCGTCATGCGCGAATTTTGCTCCGAACAGAAAGCTTCGGTAAGCACGCCGAAAATAAGCCCCTTCGCATAGTTCGGCACAAGCGTGTCCATTACCGCTTCGGGCGACGGCTCAAACACCGCCGTCGTGTGCCGCTGTTCCTCGGGCATATCATGTTCGGCGAATTGCTCGCGGTCGAGCGGGAACATCTTTATCACCTTCGGCACCTCGACGCTTTTTTCCATGTCGGTGTAGATGATGTACACCTCGTCGAGCCTGCCCTTTAGGAACATATCCGTGACGGCTTCGGAGATACGCCTTGCCCGCCACAATGCAGGGTCCTGCGCCGAGTAGAGGAACTCCGCGTCAACGTTTCTGCCCGTGCGCTCGAAATACGCTCTTCCGACCGAACCCAGCGCGAATAGACAGGTGTTCTTGTGCTTGTTAAGCTCCTCGTCGGCGAGCTTCAAAATGTTGTGATTGTAAGCGCCGCACAAGCCCTTGTCGCCCGTGACGACCAAGAATCCGCATATCCTCTCGTCCGCGGGCTTGTCCTTGCCGCGGTCGAAATAGGGGTGCGAGAACTCTTCGGTGTGCTTTAAGATGTGGTGTATAGTGTAGCGTATGTTATCGAAATACGGCTCGGTGGCGTCGAGCGCTGCCCTTGCCCTTTTGAGCTTCGATGAGGAAATAAGGTACATCGCGTTCGTGATCTTCATGATGTCCCTGATACTCCCGATACGCTCCTTTATCTCCTTCATATTAGCCATGCTTCATCACTCCGTAAATACGCATTACTGCTGTGATTTATAGTCCTTTACGGCTTGCACGATCTCCTGCTCAAGCTCGGGCGAAAGGACCTTTTTCTCGGTTATCTCGGTTACTATCTCGGGATACGCCGCCTTGATGTAGTCCATAAGCTCGCGGCGGAACGGTCTTACCTCGTTAAGAGGCACGTCCTGCAACAGCTTGTGGTTCGCCGCGCAGAGAAGTATAACCTGCTCGTACATCGGCAGAGGCTTGTATAACGGCTGTTTTAAGAGCTCCATAAGTCTGTCGCCGAAATCGAGCATATCCTTTGTGGTCTTGTCAAGGTCGGAGGAGAACTGCGTGAATACCTCCATCTCGCGGTACTGCGCCAAGTCCATACGAAGCGTACCCGAGACCTTCTTCATAGCCTTGGTCTGAGCAGCGCCGCCGACACGGGATACCGAAAGTCCGACATTAACCGCGGGTCTTACGCCGGCGTTGAAGAGCTGAGTTTCGAGGAAGATCTGTCCGTCGGTTATGGAAATTACGTTCGTCGGGATATATGCCGAAACGTCGCCCGCCTGAGTTTCGATGATGGGCAGAGCGGTTATCGAGCCGCCGCCGTGTTCCTCGTCAAGGCGCGAGCTTCTTTCAAGCAATCTCGAATGCAGATAGAAAACGTCGCCGGGGTAAGCCTCGCGCCCGGGGCTTCTTTCGAGAAGCAAGCTCATTGCGCGGTAAGCCACAGCGTGCTTTGAAAGGTCGTCGTAAATGATAAGCACGTCCTTGCCCTGCTTCATGAAATACTCAGCCATAGCAGTGCCCGAATACGGCGCTATCCACTGGAGCGGCGCGTAATCGCTCGCCATAGCCGCGACGATTATGGTATAGTCCATTGCGCCGTGCTTTTTGAGGTCGTTTACTACCTTTGCCACCGTCGAAGCCTTCTGCCCGATGGCGACGTATATACAGATCATGTCCTGACCCTTCTGGTTGATTATGGTATCGACCGCGATAGAGGTCTTGCCGGTCTGACGGTCGCCGATGATAAGCTCGCGCTGTCCTCTGCCTATCGGGAACATGGAATCTATCGCCAGTATGCCCGTTTGCAGCGGCACGGAAACGCTCTTTCTGACGCACACGCCGGGCGCTTCGGACTCTACGGGGTAGAAATCGACCTCCTCGACAGGGTCGCCGCCGTCGATCGGAGCGCCCAGCGCGTCGATAACTCTGCCGATAAAGCCCTCGCCGACGGGAACGCCCGCCCGCTTTTTCGTGCGGATAACACGCGAGCCCTCGCTTAAGCCCGCCTCGGAGCCTAACAGAACCGCGCCCACATAGTCCGAACCGATGTTCTGCACGATGCCCTTTATACCCGTTTCAAACTCGACAAGCTCGCCGAACATTACGCCGTCAAGCCCTTCGATATTGACTATTCCGTCGCGGATAGTCGTAACAGTACCCTTCTGCGCGACTTCGAGCCTTGACTTAAAGCCCGAGATCTCGCTTCTGAGCATGGAGATAACGTCGCCGTCGGCGCTTTCGCCCGCGGCGCGGCGTTTCAGCTCCTTCTTTAAGCCCGAAACGGCGTTCTTAACGCTCTTGTCGTAGACCTTGCCGTCTATTTCGAGGACATAACCGCCGATAAGCGAGCTGTCGATAACTACGTCAAGAACAACGTCCTCACGCCCGAGCTTGTTCGCGGCAGCCTTTCTGAACTTTGTCACAAGCTCCTCGGAGGGCTTTTCGGCGCAGATAAGGCGGCATACCTGACCGCTCTCGCGGCGAAGCTTCTCCTGCTTGTACTGCTCGACCATCTCGGGCAGAAGCGACAGCTTGTCGTTATTCAGCGTATCGGCGGGAGCGGCAGCGGTTTTTCCTTTGGAAGCGTCATTCATTTCCCGCACCTACCTCGGCTAAGAGCTGCTCGGCAAAGCCGCGGTTGCTCTCTTCGTCAATATTCTTTTCCAGTACGCGGGAAGCCGCCATAACGGCAAGACCCGCGATCTCCTCCCTCGCGGAGGACATGGCAGCCTCGCGGTCGCGCTCGATGGTCTTCTGCGCGTCGGCGATAAGCTCTGCGGCTTCCGCCTTAGCGTCTTCGACTATCTCGGCTCTCTCTCGGGCGGCGCGCTGCTTGGCGACCTTGGTGATCTTTGCCGCCTCAGCCTGCGCGGACTTGATCTTTTTCTCGTATCTTGCCTTCATCTGCTCGGCTTCGTCCGACGCTTTTTTGGCGTTGTCGAGGTCGTCCCTTATCATCTGTTCGCGCCTTTCCATCATGCCGAGAACGGGCTTGAACAGGAATTTCTTAAGCAGGAAATAGAACAGCAGCAGATTGATGACTGTCCACAGTATATCCCAGATATTGATATTTAACATTTTTTATCGGCTCCCTGCTGTTATTTTACAAAGAAGATTATCATTATAGCCACGAGAAGACCATAGATAGCGGTAGCCTCCGCGAGGGCGCAGCCTATCAGCATCGAGCTTCTTATATCCTTAGCGGCTTCGGGCTGACGGGCGATAGCATCGACCGCGTGTGCGGTAGCCATACCTATACCGAGACCTGCGCCTATACCTGTTAATACCGCGATAGCGGCACCTATTGCAACTGACATGATTTATACACTCCTTAATGAATTACTACTTTCTGTAAAAGAGCATTTATGTTACGGACAATTCACGTAGGGGCGCACCTGCGTGTGCGCCCGCTTTTTTCAAATCGCGGGTAACGGGCGCACACATAGGTGCGCCCCTACAATTACATGAATCCAATGGGTGTGAATAAATGCTCATTTATTGGTTGTTCTGTTTACTCTTCTTCCGTTGCTTCGCTGATGTAAAGCGTTGTGAGGAAGAAGAAGATGTATGCCTGTAAGAATCCGTCGAACAGATCGAAATACGCGCTGCCGACAAGCGGAAGAACCACGGGGCAGATCATTTCGATAAGCTTCATGATGATGAACGCCGCGATAACGTTGCCGAAAAGTCGCAGGCAGAGCGAAAGCGGCTTTATGCCGAGCTCCAGCACGTTCATGAAGAGCATTACGCCCGACGGCTTGGTGAACGACTTGAAATACCCGCCGACCTTGTTGTGGCGGATATTCGCCATCTGTATGAGAACGATGCTCATCAGCGCGAGACCTGCCGTAACGCTTAAGTCTTTTGTCGGCGGCTTGAGACCGAACATACCGATGATGTTCGCAACACCGATATAGATAAGCACCGTGCCGAGATAGGGGCAGTACCGCAAGCCTTCCTCGCCAAGATTGTCAAGGACGAAATCCCTTATCCACTTGACGCCCGTTTCGACGAGCATCTGCCTTTTGCCGGGGATAAGCTCCATCTTGCGGGTAAGCAGAGCGCAGATAAGCGTAATAACACCCATGATTATCCATGTTACGACCGTCGATTCGTAAACGGGTATGCCGCCCTCGATGAACGGAACGGGTATGGAGAACAGGATTTTGCACTCGATCTCTTCCATTATCTCGTCCGCGATGCTGTTATCGACAAGCAGAACGGGGCTTACCGCGTTCAGAAGAGTTCCGGAAAGAACCATGTTTTTCACCTCCGAAAGTATAATAGAATTACCGCGGATATATTAATAAACCGCGATATTTTAACGCATACAACAATTATAATACTTTCGATTTTATTTGTAAAATTCATTTTTGGCATATCTTATATATAAATAACAATATGGCTTTCGGACGCTTGAACGGCTTGGACAAATTTTATCGCTGTGAGCAAATGTATTTTATAAATATATGACATCGCGGCAAGCCGATACAAAATACAATTTGACATTTCGGCTTGATTGTGGTAGAATTATATATGCAAAGAAATCTATAAATTATAGTATAGCCAATCCAACAGACGAGGAAAAGAGACCATGAACATTTCGATAAGAAGCTTTGAAACAAACGACGCGGAGGCGGTATCGCAGGTGATAGCCCGCACCGCAGATATCTGCAACGCGAGGGACTATCCCCCGCGATACATCGAGGACCTGAAAAACGCCTTTGAGCCCGCGGACGTTATCCGCCGCGCCTCGTGGACGCATTTTTACGTTATCGAAACCGAAGGCAAAATCATCGGCTGCGGTGCGATCGGTCCCTACTGGGACAGCCTTACCGAGAGCTGCCTTTTCACGATATTCATTCTGCCCGAATACCAGGGGCAGGGCATCGGCAGGCGGCTTATCGAAGTGCTTGAAGCGGACGAATTCGCACTTCGAGCCTGTCGGATAGAAGTCCACGCCTCGATCACAGCAAGGGGCTTTTACAAGGCGATGGGCTACTCCTACAAGGGCGGCGACGAACGGCTCGACGAGAAGGATATGGTCTATCACATGGAAAAATTCACCGCGAACGGGAGGTAATGCGAATGGTCTTTACCGATGAAGAGCGTGAAATAAGACGCGAAAGAGCGGCTCGGGCGGTGGCTCTGCTCGAAGAGCTGTACCCCGGGGCTCAGTGCTCGCTTATCTACAAAAAGCCGCACGAGCTGATGATAGCGGCGCGGCTTTCGGCACAGTGTACCGACGCGAGGGTGAACATCGTCACGAAAGAGCTTTTCGCAAAATACCGCACCGTGGAGGACTTTGCAAAAGCCGATCAAGCCGACATCGAGCGGATAATCATGCCCTGCGGTCTGTACAAGACGAAAGCCGCTTCGATAATCGGTATGTGCCGCAAGATAATGGACGATCACGGCGGCGAGCTGCCCGACACTCTTGAAAAGCTGACTACCCTACCCGGGATAGGCAGAAAGACGGCGAATCTCCTGATGGGCGACGTTTTCGGCAAGCCCGCGTATGTCTGCGACACGCACTGCATAAGGATTTGCGGGCGGCTGGGGCTGACGACAAGCAAAGACCCGTTAAAGACCGAGAACGAGCTGAGGGAGCTGCTTGCGCCCGAGAAGTCCTCAAACTTCTGCCACAGGCTCGTAATGTTCGGGCGTGATGTCTGCAAAGCTCAGAAGCCGCGCTGCGAGGAGTGTATCTTGGCGGGGATATGCGTCAATAATCAAACATAAATGAGCAAGCGTAAATAGTTAACAGTGAAAAAGTGAATAGTGAAAAGTGAATAGTTAAGGAGCGCCTTCGGCGCGTATTATGCGGACGTCTGCACGAGCTTTGCTCGTGGCGCCTGCGCATAATATCGTGAGCGAAGCGAACACCATAACTATTCACTGTTCACTGTTAACTATTCACTTTACTTTAAGATCCGGAGATGATAAAATGCCCGAAAATTATTCCCCCGGGATAATAGACTATATAAAATGGCGCGGGGATATCTCCCTCGATACCGACCCGTTCGGAACGGTGGACGCGCTCGTTCTTGCGGAGCTCAGTTATGTGAGCTTTGAAAAAGTCCTCTGCACGGACGCGGAAAGACTTTCTCTGCGAACCGCCGCCGCACGTTTCAGCAAGGACGACGTTGACGAAAAGCTGCGCATCTACACCTTCGAGCAGGACGCGGAGCTTCTTGCGCTTGCGGGCGGCAGCGAACGCTTCGGGAATATCGTCGCGGGCGGCTACACGGCGAAGCTCTCCGCAGAAAGAGAACAGCAGTTCGCAGCAATGACCTTCACGCTCCCCGACGGCACCGTGTTTATCGCCTACCGCGGCACCGACGACACTATCGCGGGTTGGAAGGAGGACTTCAATTTCAGCTACATGACCGAGACCCCCGCGCAGAAGCTTGCGGCTGAATATCTCGAAGCCCGCGCCGCCGAATTTCCCGATGCACGGCTTCTTGCGGGAGGTCATTCCAAAGGCGGAAATCTTGCCGTTTACGCGGCTATGAAATGCTCGGGCGAGGTGCGGGGACGTTTGATGCGCGTTTACAGCCTTGACAGTCCCGGATTCCGCGACGAGACCGTAAAGAGCGCCGAGTTCCGCGCCGTTCAGCCGATCGTGACAAGTGTTATACCCGAGTCGTCGCTTGTGGGGCAGCTGCTCACGGGCGAAACGGAGCACGGGCTTTACGCCGATCAGATGATCGTGCGAAGCAGCGGCACGGGGGTCATGCAGCACATGGCGTTCACGTGGGAGGTCATGCGGAACAGATTTGTGCGTGCGGAGGAGCTGTCGGGGTTCGGTACGTTTGTGAACCGCACGGTAAGGACGTGGCTTTCCGACATGGACGACGAAAACAGGCGTATGTTCACGAAAGCGTTGTTTGACGTACTTGAAGCGTCCGATGCGGACACATTCAGCGAGCTCGGGAAGAGCAAGCTAAAGACATCGGCGGCGTTTATAAAAGCGATGAAAGCGTTAAAGCCCGAGCAGCAAGCAGCGATGAAGCACGCATTTAAGGAGCTTGCGAAGAGCGGGCGGCACGCGCTGATAGAGTTTGCGGAGGAATGGAAGCAGAGCGAACAGGCAATAGAAGATAAAAGTCAAGCAAAGTGAGGGCAAACCAAAAGTCTTAGGAAAGGGGTGTGGGGGAGAACCCTTCTTCAGAAGGGTTTCCCCCACAAAAGCGAAGGACGGTCGCAAATCATCGGTAAAGAGAGAAGCAACCCGACCAAAAATAAAATCGGCAATTTCATAAGAAGCCCACAAAAAGGCAGAAGCAATTAATTCTGAAAGTCAGTACAGGAACGAGTGAATTGCCGATTTTATATTTGCGAAAGAGCGAAGCGATTTTCGCAAAGAGGTTGCGCAAAGAAGGGAAAAATCGCACGAACGGAGCAATAGCACAGCCGAACAATGCTCTCCCCTGCATGAACACGCTCTGCCCCACCATAAAGAAAGCGCTGTACCCACAGACCGCTCGTTCGCTCCGCTCACATCGCACAAAGGAAGTAGCAAGCCGCGCGAACAGTTCTGCAAATCGGTCAGTTTTACGATGCGCGGCTTGATTTTAATGGGGGCGCTGCCCCCAAACCCCCGCAAGGGGCGTCCTGCACCTTGACCCCGTTTCGCTAACGCGCAATTCCGGCTCGTTTCGCTTTTGCTTTGTTTTTGATATTTTATTATTTTTATTTTGTGAGGTATTTATATGATCGAAAAATCCAAACTTCTCGAAACGGGCAAAATAACGTCCGTATTCGGCATAAAAGGCGAGTTCCGCGTGCAGCCCTGGTGCGATTCCCCCGAACTGCTCTGCGAACTTGAGACCCTCTACTGGAAAAGCGGTACTCCCGTTAACGTCGAAAGGGCGCGTGTGCAGAAAAATATGGTCATAATGAAGATCGAAGGCACCGATACCCCCGAAGATGCTCAAAAACTCCGCGGACGAGTGCTTTACATGAACCGCGACGACGTCGAGCTTGAAGAAGGCGCTTACTTCATCGCCGATCTTATCGGACTGACCGTTAAGGACGCATCAACGGGCGAGGTCTACGGTACCCTCTGCGACGTTACCGAAACGGGCGCTAACGACGTATATCATGTGAAGAAGGAAGACGGCAAGGTGCTCTTGGTCCCCGCTATCCCCGACGTAATCGGCGAGATCGACACCGAAAACGGCATTATGACGATAACTCCCCTTGCAGGGCTTTTCGATATCTGACGGGAGGCTTATCAGCATGAGATTCGACATAGCGACCCTTTTCCCCGAGTTCATCGAAAACTCCCTGAACGAGAGCGTCATCGGCAGAGCCCGCAAAAAAGGGCTTTTTGAAGCGTACTGCCATAATATCCGCGATTACACGCTCGATAAACACCGCCGCGTGGACGATACCCCTTACAGCGAAAGACAGGGTATGCTCATGCAGGCACAGCCCATCTACGACTGCTGGAAAGCCGTCTGCGGCGAGCGAAAACCACACGTTATCTATATGTCGCCGCAGGGAAAGACCCTCACGCAGAAAAGAGCGCTCGAACTGGCTCGGATGAGCGATATTTTCATTCTCTGCGGGCATTACGAGGGAGTCGATCAGCGCGTGCTCGATAAGATAGTCGATGAGGAGATCTCTATCGGCGATTACGTCGTTTCGGGCGGCGAGCTGCCCGCGCTCGTGCTTATCGACTGCGTGGTGCGAACGCTCGACGGCGTGCTTTCTCAGCCCGACTGCTACGAGGACGAGAGCCATTTCAACGGGCTGCTCGAATATCCGCAGTACACCCGCCCCGAGGTCTGGGAGGGTGAGGCGGTGCCGCCCGTGCTGCTTTCGGGGCATCACGCAAACATACTGAAATGGCGCAGAGAACAGTCGCTTTTGAATACTCTCAAAAAGCGTCCCGAGCTTTTGCAAAATGCCGAACTGACAGCCAAGGATTTGGAATTTCTGCACAATACTTAAACAATCTTTTTGAAAGAAAATGTATAAGATGTGACCTGAAACGATAGATTGTTAAGTTTGTTTGTACAAATAAACATAATTTGCAAAAAAAATTAGCGAGACTGTACAAATCAATTCCACCAAATCAGTTTGTTATTTGTATAAACATTAGAAATTTTGGAAAATCGAGTTCTTTGTTGATTTTTCGTGTTGACGAAACGAAAAGTCTGCGGTATAATGATATTGTGGAAAGCAAAAAGCATAAGTACAAGATTTAGGACAAAAAGTCTCTGCTCCGCTGACGTATGGTATTTGTGCTTGTCCGCACAAAAGTAAAAGAGCAAAATATGAATTTATGAATGGAGAGGTTATTATGTTCGTTAAAGATGTAGTAGTACAGAATCAGGTAGGTCTCCACGCACGTCCGGCTACTTTCTTCATCCAGAAGGCTAACGAGTTCAAGTCCTCTATCTGGATCGAAAAGGAAGACAGAAGAGTAAACGCCAAGAGCCTGCTGGGTATTCTCTCGCTGGGTATCGTAGGCGGAACTTCCATCAGGATCATTGCCGACGGTGCCGACGAGCAGGCAGCTGTTGAGGGGCTTGTAGATCTCGTTGACAGCGGTTTCGCCGAGGAAGCACGCTGAGAGCTTTCTGTATTACATTACGATAGTTTATTATAGTGCCGTTTCCGTCTGCGGAGGCGGCATTTATTTTGAAAGGGCGACTCTATGTCAATTGTTAGCTTATGAGATATAAAGAGTTTGGCTGTGGTAATTCGGAAACGATAGTTTTTCTTCACGGCGGAGGAATGTCGTGGTGGAATTTCCGCGAGGAAGCGAAAATGCTCGAAAACGAGTATCATATCGTTATCCCGTTTCTGGACGGTCACGCGGGAAGCGACAGGCATTTTACGACCATTGAGGATAACGCGGAAGAGATAGTTTCGTTTATAAACGAACGCTTTAACGGTTCGGTGTTTATGATCTGCGGGCTTTCTCTCGGCGGGCAGATATTGCTCGAAATACTTTCGCAAAAGGGAGATATCTGCCGCTGTGCTTTGGTCGAGAGCGCTATGGCTGTTCCTTCGCGGCTGACAAACGCCATGATACGCCCCGCCTTCGGGTGGAGCTATCCGCTTATCAAAAAGAAACAGTTCGCGAAAATGCAGTTTCGTCAGTACAAAATGAAAGACGAACTGTTCGAGGATTATTACCGCGATACCTGCGCCGTTTCAAAGGAGGATTATATCGCCTTTCTCACGGCAAATACCTCCTACAAGCTCAAAGACTCTTTAAAGGACTGCACCGCGAAGGTCGGTATCTATTACGGAGGAAAAGAGAACCGCGGCATAAAAAAGTCCGCTCAGCTGATAAACAGAGCAATTCCGACAAGCACGCTGACCGAGCTTCCGAATATGTATCACGGGGAATTTTCTATGAATCAGCCACGTGAATATATTGAGGCGATCAAAGCCGCCGCCCGCAACGCTTGACAAGCCTTTTCATTTATGATAGAATAATCTTGAACGAATTAATGTTTATACAGAAAGGAAATATTATGGTATTTTTGGAAAATTTACGCTCCGAGCTTGAAGCCTGCCGTCCCAAGATCAACGAGCTTCACGATGTTTACGATATAGAAAACAGCAAAGAGCGCATACTCGAACTGCGCGAAAAGGCGGCAGAGCCGGGCTTCTGGGACGACCCCGAAAAGAGTCAGCCCGTGCTTAAGGAAACGCGCACCCTTGAAGGACACATCGAAAAGTACGAAAAAATGGTGCAGGCTGCCGACGACATCGAGGTAATGCTCGAAATGGCTGCCGAAGAAGAGGACGGCGAGGAGCTTGTAGCCGAGATACAGGAGGAGCTGAACGCGCTCAAACAGACCATCGAGGCTCTTACTCTTGCTTCGCTGCTGACGGGTCAGTACGACAAAAACAACGCTATCGTGACGTTCCACGCGGGTTCGGGCGGAACCGAGGCTCAGGACTGGGCTGAGATGCTTTTCCGTATGTACAACCGCTGGGGCGAGGCTCACGGCTTCAAGGTGCAGACCCTCGATTACTTAGAGGGCAGTGAGGCGGGCATCAGCAGCGCGTCCATCATCGTCGAGGGCGAGAACGCCTGCGGCTATCTTAAGGGCGAGGCGGGCGTCCCCCGGCTTGTGCGCGTATCTCCGTTCGATTCGCAGGGCAGGCGGCACACCGCGTTCGCGGCAGTGGACGTAATGCCCGAGCTTGACGACTCGGTCGATGTCGAGATCAACCCCGCCGACATCGAAATGCAGGTTTACCGTTCTTCGGGTGCGGGCGGTCAGCACATCAACAAGACCTCTTCGGCGGTACGTCTGATACACAAGCCGACGGGCATCGTCACCGCCTGTCAGACCCAGCGTTCGCAGTTCCAAAACCGCGATTACGCGATGAAAATGCTCATAGCCGAGCTGGTAAAGATCAAGGAGCAGGAGCATCTCGACACGATCAACGACATCAAGGGCGTTCAGAAGGAGATCGCATGGGGCTCGCAGATACGCTCGTATGTTTTCATGCCCTATCAGCTCGTTAAGGACACGCGCACGGGCTTTGAGACGGCGAACATCGGCGCTGTCATGGACGGCGATCTTGACGGCTTCATCAACGCCTATCTGAAATCGCTGTCTCTCGGAAATCTTAGCGCCGACGACGCAAGGTCGTAATTCAAGATAAAAAGATAAAAGATAAGAGATATAAGATATGATCTGCAACAGCAAAATATGTTAGTTCTGCTGCAAACACGGGATTTAGTATGTATCTTTTATCTTATATCTCTTATTATCTTTTATCTTCAAAAAAAGAGCCGGGCTGCCCCGGCTTTTTCGTTGTTCAGATCCCGCATTCCTCGTAGTCTTTCCACTTCTCGTAATGCGCTTTATCCTCGAAGTACCTTGTTACCAGCAGCGCCGTTGAAGCCACAACAAGCATCAGCGCACCCACAAGCGCCCAGAACGAACGTCTTTTTGAATATTCTTTCATAATTTGTCACGCCTTTCTTTGTTTATTATGATTAATTATTATATCACAAAGAATGTGGTTTGTCAAGCGAGACGGGATTTTCAACACAAATTTTATCGGAAATCGTTCATTTTGCATTTGCCGCCGAACTTGTGACAGGTTCCCGTGAACGCATTACAATTCTGTAACACTATTGATTTTTCCGCGTGATTGTGGTATAATAATTTATAGTTAAAAGTATGTCATTTTCGTTTTATAAGGAAAATTTTGAAAGAGGAAGTTTAATAATGGAAATTATAAACAAAACGGACAGGGAGCAGCTAAAAGAATACGAGGCTTTCGTCGAGGGTCATGTCAACGGCAGCTTTATGCAGTCTGTCAACTGGCCTAAAGTTAAGGATAACTGGGGCTGGGACGCCGTTATCTCCCGCGGAGAGGACGGAAAGATCCGCGGCACCTGCCTTTGCATAATCAAGCGCATACCCGTTTTCGGCTGCACGTTCCTTTACGCGCCGCACGGTCCCGTCTGCGATTTTCACGATACCGAAACTCTTGCCGACCTCTTTGAGGGCGTCAAGGAGCTTGCCAAAAAACACAAGTCCTACCAGTTCATGTGGGACCCCTGCTTTGAGGAAAAGGACACCGAGCTTACCGAGCAGTTCCGCAGCATGGGATTCAGCCACATCGACAACGCGCCCGAGCTTACCACCATTCAGGCGCGGAACAATTATATGCTCAGAAATATCCACGACAAGACCCCCGACGAGGTCATGAAGACCTTCAAGTCCGACTGGCGCAACCGTATCCGCAAGGCTCCCCGAAAGGGCGTTGTCTGCAAGGCTTGCGGCAAGGAGGCTCTTGATGATTTCTACCCGATGATGATAGCCACCGGTCAGCGCGACGGCTTCTCGATACGCGGCAAGGAGTATTTCGCGAAAATGCTCGATGCGCTCGGAGAAGACCACTGCCGTCTGTTCGTCTGCTATCTCGAACAGGAGGGTGAAAAGCCCATACCCGTTTCGGGCGCTCTTGCCACGCGCTACGCCGGCAAGACGAGCTACGTTTACGGCGCTTCGAGCAATCATCACCGCAACACCTACCCAAATTATCTCATGCAGTGGACGATGATAAACTGGGCAATGGAAACAAACGATTACGTTTACGACTTCATGGGTATCCCGTTCTACACCGACGAATCGCACCCCAACTACGGCGTTTACAAGTTCAAGAAAGGCTTTAACGGCGAGGTCGTTACCTGGGTGGGCGAATTCTTCTACACCTTCATGCCCGCGAGGAAAAAGCTTATCGACAAGGCGCAGCAGATGGTCGAAGCCCGTCACATGAAGCACACGCAGGAACTTATCGAAAACAGGAACACCGACACGGACGCCTGATCGTCAGTGCCGGGAGTTTACGGCATTACGGTCAAAGAGGAGATAAAAGCTATGTTGAGAGAAAAAATTTTTAAGAACAAAAGAACGCGCATCGGGAGGGCGCTTCCCGCCGTCATAGCGGCAGTTGTCGCCGCCGCCGGGCTGGGTTCGTGCGCCGCGCTTGAAATGCTTGACTCTCTCGCCGCCGAGGAGGAAAGCACCGCGCAGACCGCGCCCGCTCAGACTGCTCCTGCCGCGCCGCAGGCTCCGCCGACGGATAACGACACCGCGCAGGCAGAGAATCCCCCTGCGTCCGAAGAACCCGCCGAACAGCTCTCAGCGGCAGCCGAAGGCTTGGGCGAACCTTCAGGCATCATGACTGTTCCCGACAATAACACAAATAATAACGATCAGAGCGCGAATGCTAATGTCGAGCTCAATACCGATTCTACGGAGCCCCCGCAGCCTGCCAACAGTTCGCTGCTGACGGCGCTTACAGATGGCGGCAATACTCCCGACTCGGCGGCAGACCCCGGGACTCCGGGCGATCTTCTTACCGAAGCGGGTACCACGTATTTCACCCCCGCAAATATGGAGAACCAATCGCAGTCGGCAGACCCTTCCGCGCCTGACGGTTCGGCTGTCTACCGCGCATATTCCGAGCTTGTCGGCAACTATGCGGCGCTTGCAGCAGTCGATCAAGCTTACAAGCCCGAATACTGCCACTACTACATAACCGACATCGACGACAACGGCACGCCCGAGCTTCTTATCGAAATGGGCACGATCGAGACCGACCGCACGATCAACGTCTTCACGTTTAACGGCATGGGGATCGAGCAGCTCGGAAATTTCGTCGCATGGCACACGACTTTGGGCAACGGAAACGGCGTATTATACACCGAGACCTCTGCTATGGGCAGCTATATGCTCAGCACGATACGGATACAGGACGGCAAGCTTTTCACCGAGAGCGAAGAGCAGCCTTTCTCGGAGTCGCAGATCGGTATGCCGCTTATCGGCTACGGTCTGAACGATCGTTCCGCTTTGAACGGGCTGAGATAATCACAGAAAAACTCAAGGCGCTTTTCCGCGGGAAGGCGCCTTTTTAATGAGCATATAGTGCAGCCCCCGCGAAGCGGAAACGGGGTCAAGGGGCAGGACGCCCCTTGCGGGGGTATGGGGGCAGAGCCCCCATTTAAATCAAGCCGCGCAACGTAAATCCGACCGCCTTGCAGAACTGTTCGCGCGGCTTGCCTTCCTTTGTGCGAAGTGAGCGGAGCGAACGAGCGAATTGTGCGGTCAGCACTTTCTTTACGGTGGGGCTTTGCGCTATTTGATTTGCAAAAATCGCTTCGCTCTTTTGCAAATATAAAATCGGCAATTTGCTTGTTTTCGTACAGACTTGCAGAATTATTCGCTTCTGCGTTTTTGTTCGATTTTCTTGAATTGCCGATTTTATTTTTGAGCTGTTCGATTTGCTTTCTTCGCTTTGCTTTGCTTATTCCCTCGCTTTTCTGGGGGAAACCCTTCTGAAGAAGGGTTTTTCCCCCGACCCCCTTCCTAAGACTTTTGATATGCGCTCACTTTGCTTTATTTGGTTATTATACTATCTTATTTTTCACCGCATATACCGCAAGCTGCGTGCGGTCTTTCAGCCCTAACTTTTCAAGCAGACGCGAAATATTGTTCCTCACCGTGCCCTCCGCAAGGAAAAGCGTTCCCGCAATGGTCTTGTTGTCGCAGCCGCCCGCAATTAGCTTCAACAGCTCGCGGTCGCGTTCGGTAAGACTGCCTACCTTTTCGTCGGCGGGCTCCGCGGCGGGCGCAGTCCCCCTCACCGAGCCGAACACGTTCGCGCAGTAAACGTTCATTCCGCCGCTTACCGCCTTTACCGCGCTTAAGATCTTCTCGTTGTCCATTTCTTTCAGAATGTAGCCGTCCGCGCCGCTGCGGATAGCCTTCTGCACCGTCTCGTCGTCGTCAAAGGTCGTCAGCACCAGCACGCGCACGGCAGGACAGCTCTGCTTTATACGCCTGATGCCGTACTCGCCGTCAAAGCCCGGCATACGCATATCCATGATAGCCACATCGGGCAGCAGACTTTCCGCAAGCTGCGCCGCCTCCTTGCCGTCCGAAGCCGTGCCGACGACCTCGATGCCGCTGTCCTGCGCGAGAACGATCTCCAGTCCGCGCCGCAGTATCTCGACATCGTCCGCTATCATGACACGAATTTTGCTCATGATCTTTCCTCCTCGTTAGACTTAGATTTTGTGACAGGCAGCCTGATGATCGTTCTGAAACCCTCGTCCGCCGCGAAAGTCACCGTACCTCCCGCGCCCTCCGTTCTCTCGCGAATACCGCGCAGACCGTTGCCTTCCTTGATCTCGCCGCTGCCCGTGCCGTTGTCAAATACATACAGCTCAAGCGCCTCTTCGGAAAAACGAAGAATAACGTCCATTCTGTCCGCTTTTGAATAGCGCAGACAATTCGTGATAAGCTCCCGCACGTTGTCGTAGATCAGCCGAATGAACGGCGCGTAGCGCTCGTCCTCCGTGCCCTGTACGGTCAGCTCGGCGGTCATGTCGCGCACCGAGTCGCACAACATTCTCACAGCGCCCGTCACCGAACGCAGGAAGCTGTCATCGCGCAGGTCGTTTATCGAGCATCTCAGCTGAGTCACGCCGCTGCGCGAGAGCGATTCCGTCTCTTGCAGATATTCGAGCAGCTCCGCGGTGTCGGCGCTTTTCGGCAGCTTTTCCGCCGATGAAGCCGCCAGCCTTGCCAGCGAGGTTATCATCGTCAGCGTGTGACCCGCCGTGTCGTGTACCTCCTGCGCGATGCGGCTGCGCTCCTTCTCGACGGCGAGCTTTCTTTCCGCCTCGGCAAGCTGCTCGGTGCGCTGCACAAGCTCGTAATAATGCGTCGCATCGGAGCAGATCACGAGGTCGGCAAGCGTGCTGCCGTCGTCGTCAAGGCAGCGGTACCGCCGCAGGCTTATCGTCCTGCCGTCCTTTTGAAGCTCTGCCGCGTCGCCGCCGTCCATGAGCTTTATTATCTCGTCGAAACGCACGGTGCGCTCCACGCCGAGAAGCTCCTTCGCGGCGCGGCTGAGATAGGTTATCCGCCCGCGTCTGTTGAAAACTATAAGCCCCTCTTCGATAGAGTTGAAGGCGTCCTCGAAAGCCACTGCGTTGACGTTAAGAAAATCATACCGATAGGTGGCAAGCAGCACCAGCATAGCCGAGAGCGTCAGCGAAAGCGGCGTTACCGCAAGGCGCGTCCTGATCGCCCCCGAGAGCGTCAGCGCGTTCAGCGTCAGCGGGATAGCGGTCGCAAGGCTCAGAAGCACCGCCTGACCTCTCGAACGCGACCTGTCGCGGAAGCAAACGAGCCATATTATAACGATCCCTATTATCATCGAGGAGTAGATGTAGATCTGCCCCGCGTAGAAAAATACTCCGTAGGAAACGCCGTCAACGCCGAATTCTGTATAATATAAACGGTGGCGCGGGTTTGTGAATATCGCGAAGTAAAACAGTCCCGACACGGCGTAAAGCACGCCCGAAAGCCATCGCGGAACTTCCCTGCCCGAGTAAGAGATCGTGAACAGCAGCCAGAAGCTTCCGATAAAAGCTATGCCGACGTCGCCGATAAGGAAGCTCAGCCACATCTGATGCTCGTTGACCGCCTGCATCGTCAGCAGCTCCGAGACCAGCCACAGCGCCAGCGACAGATGATTGCCCATGAAATACCCTGCGGCGGCGCTGTGATCGCTGCGGAGCATCAGCCAGCAGACGCACGACGCAAGCGCTCCCACACCGAGCAGGTAGATCAGCGAGAACGTAAGTACCATTATTCGCCTTTGTCCCCGCGATTGCTCGCTTTTTCGGCAAGCTTGTCCTTCGCGTCGCCCGCGGAATCAATAAGCTGCTGCATCTCCTGCCATTCCTCAAAGGATTTGCCGTCGGGAGTTTCACTGAACTTGTACTTTTTGACGGAATTCTTACGCACATCAATTATCGCATGAACAAAGAAATCAAGAATACCGATAACAGCTATAACAAGAGCCACGATCGAAAGCCTTACGTAGTTGTCGTGGCAGGTGGTATCGTCAAGCAGGACGATATCGGAATTCATCTCGCCCGTATAGCCGACCAGCACCCTATCGCCCACCGCGTACTGCCGCCTGCTTCTGATAGGGCTTACTGCCTCGGAACGCACCGTAATGCCGTTCGGCATAGTGAATTCCACCAGCGGACCATAATAGTAATAGTCTTCCCGAACAGGCTCGTATGCCTTTACGACATAGCCGTCAGCCAACACGGGTGCTTCGGCACGAAGACGGAGTTCGTCAGCGTAAGGCTGATACGACTTTGCATAGATAAGCG
>JAILFF010000239.1 GCA_024697705.1 Ruminococcus sp. | reverse complement strand
AGCTTATCTCGGGCGGCAGCGACGCCTCTCCCGCGTTTTACGAGGACATTTACAAAATGATGGCGTGTAAGGCGGCGATAAAGGCTCACGACGACAACACGCTCGAAGAGCTGCGGCGGCTGGCGGAGCTGGTGTTCAAGGAAGACCTGCGGTACTGTCCGCACGGCAGACCCGTGATACTAAAAATGACAGAGCGCGAGATCGAAAAGCATTTCCGCAGGATAGTATAATTATGATAATGATACGCAAGGCTGTTCCCGAAGACGCGGAGCAGATAGAAAAGCTGTATTCCGTGCTCGAATCCGACGCAGTGAGCTATCAGCCGCAGCATTTCGTGATGAGCCCCGCGGGAACGCGGTCGGAGCAATTAAAAAGTATACTCGGCAGCGAAACGCAGACCATGCTCGCGGCGGAGGAAAACGGCGCAGTGATAGGCTTTGCCCATGTGACGCTTAACAAGGCGAAGGCGTTTTCCTGCCTAAAGCCGCAGAGCAATATCTATCTGCAAGACTTGGTGGTCGCGGCGGAATACCGAAGCAGAGGGATCGGTACTCTGCTGCTGAACGCCGCCAAAGAGTACGGCAGGGAGAAGGGTGCCGAGTTCTTCCGAACGCAGGTTTTCCCGTTGAATGAGGACGGTCTGCGCTTTTACCGAAGAAACGGCTTCGAGGTGACGATGCTGACGATAGAATGTCCGCTGTAACGGCGAAAGGAGTGTTCCCCGATTGAGTGAAGAAAAAATACCGCTGCTCGTGATTTGCGGGGCTACGGCTTCGGGCAAGACGGGGCTTTCCGTCGAGCTGGCGAAGGAACTGGGCGGCGAGGTGGTCTGCGCCGATTCGATGCAGGTCTACGCCGATATGCAGATAATCACCGCCCGCGTCACCGAAGAGGAAATGCAGGGCGTGCCGCACCATCTGACGGGCTTTCTGCCGCTGACCACGAGCTTTTCGGTGGCGGATTATGTCGAGCTTGCCCGCCCCGTGATCGAGGATATCCGCGGGCGCGGGAAACTGCCGATAGTCTGCGGGGGAACGGGGCTCTACATAAACGCGCTGCTCGACAACATCGTTTTTGAGGACGAGCAGTCGCAGCCGGGTCGCCGCCGCGAGCTTGACGCCTTTGCCGCCGAAAACGGCAAGCACGCGCTCTGGGAAAGGCTCAAAGCCCTCGACCCCGAGGCGGCGGAGAAGATACACGAGAACAATCTTATCCGCGTGGTGAGGGCGATAGAGGTATGCGAGGCGCAGGGGATACCCTTTTCCGAGCAGCGGCGGAAGAATCTGCGCGGCGACAGTCCGTACAAAGCCTGCGTTCTCGAAACGGGCTATTTCGACCGCGCCGAGCTGTATTCGCGCATCGACCGCCGAGTGGACGTTATGCTCAAAGAAGGCATGGTGGAGGAAGCAAGGCGCGTATTCGAGGGGCTCGACCCCGCGACGGCTTATCAGGCGATAGGGTACAAGGAAATGGTGCCCTACCTCCGCGGAGAGTCTCCGCTTGAAGAATGTGTTGAGAAGATCAAGCAGAGCACTCGCAGATATGCTAAAAAACAGCTCACATGGTTCCGAAAAAGAGACGATATTACCAAGGTTTATACCTCGGAAAGCGAGGAACGTAAAATTTTTTATAAAAAAGTCCTTGAAGGTATAGCCAAATCGGAAATTTTGTGATATAATATAATCTGAGCAGCCTATTAACGGCTTTGCTGTTTGTTTTTTGTTTTATTTTTTTTATTATTGGAGTGTGACAACATGAACAGGAATCTGAATTTGCAGGACGTATTTCTCAATCAGGCAAGAAAGGAAAAAACGCTTGTTACGATGATACTCGTCAACGGCTATCAGTTCAAGGGAGTCGTAAAGGGCTTTGACAGCTATGTCGTGATCCTTGACTGCGAGGGTAAGCAGAATGTGGTCTACAAGCACGCTATCTCGACGATAGTTCCGGGAAGACCGATAAGCATTCTCGATTCCTCCGACAGGGATTGACGCGCTCCCGTATCTATAAGGGAAAAGGAAAAAAGGAAAGTATAAATGAGATCGGGACCTTTCAATAAGTTCATCACGAAGGTGCTTGTTTCTCTCGTGATAGGACTTCTGTTTATTATAATCGGCGGGCAGCTGTACAGATATATGAGCGACCGTCATGATACCAAAGAAGCGGTGCTTTGCAGGATAAACGAGAATATCGCCTTCGACGGCATAGTTATCCGCGACGAAACGGTCATCAGTTACAGCAGTTCGGATATCATCAGCTTTAATCACGCCGACGGCAGCAAGGTGTCAAAGGGCGACAGGCTGGCGCAGATCTTCGCGACGCCCGAGGACGCTTCCGCAAGCAGCCGTCTTGCCAAGACCGAGGCAGAGATAGAAATGCTTCGCCGTGCGCAGAATCCGGGCACGACCGATTATGTTCAGCCCGAGTCGATAAGCCGTAAGATCGACGATAATTACAAGCAGCTCATAGCG
>JAILFF010000337.1 GCA_024697705.1 Ruminococcus sp. | reverse complement strand
GATACGCGATAAGCCTTATCCCGTTTCGCGGAGATTTCCCGCTGCTCACACTGATGACTAATCTGCTCGGTGCGGTGCTGATAGGCTTTATCGTGGGTGCTGTGCAGGCGAGTGCTCTGCCGCAGACGGCGGTGATGTTCTTGAAGACGGGCTTCTGCGGCGGCTTCACGACGTTTTCGACCTTCTCGCTCGAAGCGTATCAGCTTGCGGAAGGCGGAGAGAAAGCGGCTGCAGTGCTGTACATCGTGCTTAGTGTCGCGGGCTGTATCGCGGGTGTGTGGTGCGGAATGAAGCTTGCCGCGCGGTGCGGCTTTGAAAAGGCGGGTGACTGATTTGACGGACGGCGAATTGTTAAGGCTTGCCCGCGATGACGGACCGACGGCGGTGTTTGTTAAGTATTGCGATAAAACAAATGTTTACAAGCTGACGAAAATTCGGCTGCTCAGAAGAAGATTTCTGCTCGTCAAAAGCGGACACGGCTTGCCGATAAAGCTGATAGCCGTTCCGCAGAATTTCACTTTGCGGAAGCTCACGCCCGAAGAATACTCCGCCATTGCGGGAATTGTTCCCGTGAAAAGCTGCGGCGCGGTCTATCCGCTTTCGATAGCGGAGCGCACGCAGGTCGGAGATATCTTCACTTGCGGCGGAAACGTGCTTTTTTGGCACAAGTGCGGATTTGCTTTTCTTTACGGAGCGCCCGACAAGGCGTTTCTTGAAGAGGTTTACAGACGTTTCCTTTCGCCCGAGAGCGTAACGGAAAGGCGTTTTGTACTTTTCGCCGACGATGAAACGCGAGCGTATTTGGCGGACAAGCCCGGTATAGCAGTCGGGCGGCGGTATTTCTTTGAATTTCAAGGCAATGCCGCGCCGGAGATAACGCTTCACGAAGGCTGCGAACTGCATGAGATAACCGCCGACAATTTCGGCGGCTGCGCGGGCAGGATAACGCCGCTTTTCTCTTGGGATAGCAGTGAGGATTTTTTGCGCGGGGGCAAGGGCTTCTGCGTGACCTGCGAAGGCAGACCCGCGGCGTGGGCGTTTTCGGCAGCCTTCAGCCGTGATGAGATCGACATCGGCGTTGAAACGGCTGAGGGATTCCGACGCAGAGGTCTTGCGGCAGCTTCGGCAGCGGAGATGATTCGCTTTAGTCTCGGCGAGGGCAAGCGCCCTGTGTGGGCTTGCAGCTCGGAGAACGTAGGTTCGCGCAGACTTGCGGAAAAGCTCGGCTTTGTTTTGACGGGCGAATGTTTCACGGTAACAAGATCGGGCTGACGGGAGGGCGCGGATATGCAGGTATTTTTCGGCAGACCCGAGGAGATCGACGAATGGATGGCGCTTGTCCGCTCGGTGAGAGACGAGTTTCCCGGGCTTGAAACGGAATCGGCGCTTGATGAACACCGCCGGACCGTGCTGAAATTCATGGGCAAGTCACAGGCGATATGCGTTAAAGAGAGGGGAAGAATCACAGCTGTTTTGCTTTTCTCGCGCAGTCGTAAAATGATCTGCTTTTTAGCCGTTGCACACGGTTTCCGCAGGAGGGGAGCCGCGTCTGCGCTTATGGAAAAGGCGCTTGACGAGCTTGACCGAAGCAGAGATATAACGGTCTCGACGTTCCGCGAGGGCGATGAAAAAGGCACCGCTCCCCGCGCATTATACAGGAAATTCGGCTTTGCCGAGGATAAGCTCACGGTCGAATTCGGGTATCCGAATCAGGTATTCGTTCTTAAAGGTAATAAATGATATATAACATAAACGGAGGAATTTAAAATGACAGTATTTGAGGAACTTAAAAGACGCGGACTTCTGGCGCAGCTCACCGACGAAAAGGAGATCGAGGAGCTTGTCAACAACGGTAAGGCGACCTTCTATATCGGCTTCGACCCGACGGCGGACAGCCTGCACGTCGGTCACTTCATGGCTCTCTGCCTTATGAAGCGTCTGCAAATGGCGGGCAATAAGCCTATCGCGCTTCTCGGCGGCGGCACCGCTATGATCGGCGACCCTTCGGGCAAGACCGACATGAGAAAAATGCTCACGAAAGAGACCATCGAGCATAACGTTGAGTGCTTCAAGAAGCAGATGTCCCGCTTCATCGACTTTTCGGACGGTAAGGCTATGGTCGTAAACAACGGCGACTGGCTGCTCGACCTTAACTATGTTGACGTACTGCGCGAGGTAGGCGCTCATTTCAGCGTAAACCGTATGCTCACCGCAGAGTGCTACAAGCAGCGTCTTGAGCGCGGGCTTTCGTTCCTTGAGTTCAACTACATGATAATGCAGAGCTACGACTTCTACAAGCTGTACGAGAATTACGGCTGTAATATGCAGTTCGGCGGCGACGACCAGTGGAGCAATATGCTTGGCGGCACCGAGCTTATCAGACGTAAGCTCGGCAAGGACGCTTACGCCATGACAATCACCCTGCTGCTCAATTCCGAGGGCAAGAAGATGGGCAAGACCGAAAAGGGCGCCGTTTGGCTCGACCCCGAAAAGACTTCGCCTTACGATTTCTTCCAGTACTGGAGAAATGTCGGCGACGCGGACGTTATCAAGTGCCTGAAAATGCTTACCTTCGTGCCGATCGAGGAGATCGAGGAAATGGAAAAGACCATGGAGGGCGCGGAGTTCAACAAGGCAAAAGAACTGCTCGCGTTCGAGCTGACGAAGCTCGTTCACGGCGAGGAAGAGGCTCATAAGGCTCTCGAAGCGGCGAAGGCACTGTTCTCGGCGAACACTTCGAGCGAGAATATGCCCACCACCGAGCTTGAAGCTTCCGAACTCACGGACGGCGGCATGAATATCCTCGACCTGCTCGTTCGCTGCGGACTTACTCCCTCGAAGAGCGAGGGCAGAAGGCTTGTAACTCAGAACGGCATCGCGGTAAACGACGAGAAGTTCACCGACCCCAAGGGCAGCGTAGACCTTTCGGGCGAGGTCGTTATCAAGAAGGGCAAGAAGATATTCCATAAGGTTGTCGTAAAGTAAAGCGATACGTTTAACCTTAAAAAGAAAGGAGATATACAAAAATGAGTTCAACAAGCGCAGCCGTACCCGTTTCGGGGACGGAATCGGCGGTAAAAGAAAGCAAAGAAAGAAAAAAGCAGCTTATCACCGATCTTATCATAGTTTTCCTGACCTCGGGCGTGGTCTTTGCTTACCTTGGACAGCTTAACAGCTATGTCTATAATAACGAGATACCCACTATAAAAAGACTGCTTGTCGCCGCGCTGTTCGGGCAGTTTGTGATGGCGGGATTGGGCATAACCATTGTCTGTATGATAAGAAAAGAAAAATTCACACAGTTCGGGCTTAACACAAAGAATTTTGTACCCGCACTTCTGCTGAGTCTCGCCTGCTGCGTTCCGGATTTTATCTATCAGTTTGCAAGGGGCAATGTCCATGCGTGGTTTCCGTTCCGGGACGTTTACACGACAAAGCAGATCATAGATGAGAGCTTTCCCGTGAAAGTTCTCGGTTTGCTGATAACGGCGGTCTGCTGGGGCTTTTTCGAGGGCTTCAATTATGTGGTGCTGAGGGACAAAATATCCGAGCTTTGTCCGTCAAAATACAGATTCTGGGACGTGGGGGCGTTTGTCTGCGCCGTTATGTGCATACTTGTTCATGTAGGCGTAGGAGTTACTCCCGACGCTCTGCTCGAAACGCTGTGTACGATGATACTTATTTACGGAATGCTTATCGTCAGAAAAGAAACAGGAAATTCATGGGGCTGCGTTCTTATCTTTTTGGTTTACTGGAACGCGCTCTGAACGGATAAAGGAGGGACCAAAATGGCAGGTTCGTCAAAAGGCATAAAGAAAATATTTGACAAATTCGATTTCGATTCGCCCGTGATACTTACCTACGCTTTTATATGCGTAGCGGTGTTCATTCTGAATACCATCTCGCTTAACAGGCTGAATAATGAGCTTTTCTCGACCGACCCGCACGCGGGTTTCGGCATAAAGACGGTATTAAGGGACTTTCTGTATATCTTCGGACACGCCAATCTTTCGCATCTTACGGGAAATATGACCCTTTTCCTGCTGCTGGGACCCATCGTTGAGGAGCGCTTCGGCTCGAAGAAGCTTATCATCATGATAGCCACAACAGCTGTAATAACGGCGATAGTGAACAATCTGCTGTTTTCCACTGGCATCATCGGCGCAAGCGGAATAGTGTTCATGCTCATTATGCTGAGCGCGTTCAGAGAAAAGTCGGGCAACAAGATCCCCATAACGCTCGTACTGGTCTGCATTATATACATCGGCGGCGAGATAGCTTCGGGCATCGTAGCGAACGATAATGTATCGCATTTCGGGCATATCGCGGGCGGAATCTGCGGACTTGGCTGGGGCTTTATGCACAAGACAATTCTCAAATGAACCGTGATCTATAAACGGGGTGATATTATATGAAACTGATAAACAGTCTGACCGTGGCTTTCGGAAAGGCGATGGTCAAGGCGTTAAAGCTCGTCGGGCGCGACGCGGGCAACTTTCCCGGACTGGTGCTTTGGACGCTCAACAAGAACTATCTTAAGGTGTTTTCCGCCGACTGCCCGATAATCGCGGTGACGGGCACAAACGGCAAGACATCTACCACGAATTTCTTAAACAGGCTTTTCCGTTCGCTGCCGAAGCGGGCTGACGGAAAGCCGCTTAAGGTCATCACCAATATGCAGGGCAACAACCTTGACACGGGAATCGGCTCGATGCTGCTGCAATACTGCGATATGTCGGGGCATATCGACGCCGATTATCTTGTGCTCGAAGTGGACGAGTCCCATGTTCCGGTGATCTTCAAGCACTTCAAGCTTGATACGCTTGTTATCTTAAACTTTTTCCGCGACCAGCTCGACCGCAACGGCGAGGTGGAAACGCTTATCCTGAAGGTTCAGAAGTTCCTTAAGACATACAAGGGAAATCTTATCCTGAATGCCGACGACCCCAATGTGGCGCGTCTCGGCAGAGCTAATCCCAAGAACAAGAACGTCTATTATTACAACGTCGAGAAGTACGAGGGTGCTAC
>JAILFF010000277.1 GCA_024697705.1 Ruminococcus sp. | reverse complement strand
TAAATCTGTATACCAACTATGACGGAAACGGTAACGGCTTCGGAGATACGCTTGTAAGCTGTGAAAGCAGCGATATCGAACGCTGTTACGCCTACGCGGCGATAAACGGCGAAAACAGCGATACCGTGACGCTCGTTCTGTCGAACAAATCTTTTGACAGCAAGACGACCGCTCATATTACCCTTGACAGCGAATATGATAACGCACACCTGTACGGAATGAACAATATGGCGGCACGGGTGTTCGATATGGGCGGCAGCGAAGATGGCTCGGTGAATGTTTCGGGAAATACCGTTACCTACGAAATGGAGCCGAAAACGGTGTCGCTGCTTGTTATAACAAGAGAGGACAAAACCGAAACGACGGAAAGTGAAGGGGAGTCCTCCGAAACAGGCAAGGAGACCGCCGCAGAGTCTTCTGATTTGAAATATGCGCTTATCGGCACGGGAACGGCTGCTGCCGTGATCGCGGCGGTCATAGCCTTAGTAAGAAAAAAGTCCACCGAAAGATGACAAAATCTGACGACCGACAGCTTCTTTGGGAGCCGTCGGTCGTTTTCTGTCTGTAAATGTTGATGTTGTACAAATCCGGTGTTTGTGATTTGTGCAGATGGGAGAAAAAGAAAATATTTTCCAAAAATGTGTTGACAAATCGTCCTCCAGATGATATACTGTAATTAGTGGCAGATAGTCAACATTTTCGACTGCTGCGCGGCGGGCATCCAAATGAGCAGCGCTCGGGGAGAATAAGTGGGGAGAGCGGCGCCGCAAAACAGGTGGGAGATAACGGTATTCGGGGCGGAGATCAGGCGCTTTCGCCCTACGGGAGAGTATGCCGCAGACTTATGTCACATAAATTTACGGAGGTATAAAAGTATGGATTATTCGATATTTAGCGAAAAGCTGGTCAGCCTTTCGGATGGTACCGTTTCCGTTGTGGCAGAGCTTGTCGCTTCGTCAAGCGAGACGATACCCTATTACAGCAATATCAGCGGCAGACTTTTGGCTCCGGGTTCCGCAGCGATAGTTCCTTCGGAATCGGCAATATATATTCTTGATACCGACCTGCTTTGGACAAACTGGGATTCGGGAGAAAAGATATCCCCACCCGAGTCCGATGACGATGAGGAGGAGGAAAATACGGATGATTGATCTGATACAGGTACTCAAGACAAGCAAGGGGCTGCCCGTATCGGATAATGCTTCGGAACTTCTCGGCGAAAAGTGTAAAAATACTGTTATATACGGCTGGCACATTGACCCGTCGGTATCCGATCCCGCGCAGGCTGTCACATATCTGCGCGACGCAAAAGGCAAGACCCCTGCCGCGATGGGGGCTTCTTCGTTCTCCTACGGCGGCTGGGAAAACGCTTTTTTTCTGCCGAAGCCTTGTATGCTGAAATACGACGGTACGGTCGATTACTACCTTGACCCGAACGATTATACCAAAAAAGCGGACGGCACCGCTTCCGATATTTCAAACGCGGGTTATAACGGCAACGCAATGATGGAATGGGGTATGATCTGGTTTAAGTTTGAAGCAGGCGATGCCGACGGTGAAGGAAGTTTTTACTGCTCGAACAGACAGATCGATGAGAGCTATAAGTGCTGGTGCAATATAAATTCCGACGGCAACACGGCGGAGCATTTCTATACCTCGATATATAACGCAGCAGGTACGAATAAGCTTCGCAGCTTGTCGGGAGTTGCTTTTACCTTAGCAAACGGCGTCGGAAATACGACCGCGCAGCAGGAGATCAGCCGTGCGCTTGCAAACAATATCGGCGAAACGACCGAATGGTATACGGATATTTGGTGCGACAGACTTCTTATAAACGCTCTGCTGGTGCTGATGGGAAGATCGCTTGATGTACAGTCGGTATTCGGAAACGGCTTTGTTGCGGACAATGCGGATATAAGGAATTACAGCAGCGGCGCTCTCGACACCGCAGGGCAGTTTTACGGCTCTGTTACCGGGCAGAACAGCTTTGTCAAGGTGTTCGGCATGGAAAACTGGTGGGGTGCTATCTACCGCAGAGCGGCGGGCTTTGTCGCCGACGGCAGCACGGCTAAGGTCAAGCTGACCTACGGCACCTCCGACGGCTCGGCGGTTTCTTCCTACAACACATCGGGCAACGGATATATCGCGGCGGGCACGCTTCCCGACGGCACCTCACCGCAAAGCGTCCTGAGCGCCATGAGCTTCGGGAGCTTCGGGGCTGTTCCGAGATCGGTCGTCATTGACGCCGACTCTGATACCTACTACTCCGATTCGCTCAGGACTTCTCCCGTTTATACAACGGTTCAGGGCGGCTGGGAAGGCACGAACGGAAGTATTCCGAGCAGATACGGCCCCGAGAATATCGAGTATTATCCCCTGCGTGTATGCATAGAGCAGCAGGTATTCCTTGACAACGGCTCGTCGCGTATAATATCATCGGAGAACAGCGGATTTATGGCGGCGGTGAAATATGTCAGCTTATCAACGGGAGAACAGATATCCGATACAGGCTGGCACGATATGCCATATACCATCGACGGCTGCCTGAACAATGACGTCATTGTGTGCGTGACTATCCGTAGGAGCGATAATTCGGCTTTAACGCCCGACGACGTCGGGGCGGTAAGCATACAGCTTGCTGATCCCGCGTATCCTCTGCTCGGCGGCAGAGCAGGACACGGAAAAAAGGCGGGCGCGTTCTCGATGCTCCTGACAACCTCAGCCGGCTTCATCGGCAATACCGGGACAGGGCTTTCATGCAAGCCAAAAGCGACATCGTGATCTGTTCATACACATAAAGTAAAAGGTGCGGTACGGGGACATTCCCGGTACCGCACTGTTTTTTTGAGAAGCATAGTCATATATCTTTGGTGATATTGAAAAAAGATACCTTATCAAGCACTTTAGAGGTCACACGCTTGTCAAGGATTCGTCTTGGTATGTCGATAGCAAGGCATACCGCGCAGATAAGCAGAAGTCCGCCTAAATATACCGCGATAAACGCGGGGCTGCCGAGCTTGTCGGGAAGTTTCAGCCAGTCGATAAAAATATGCGGGCGGATAAGCTGATGCGCGTGTATGATATAAACTGCTATCGCGGAGCGTGATACAAGATTCAGCTTCTCCGAGTTTATCTCGAACGAGCGGAAAACAAGGAACAGGCATACCGACGACGCAACGATGAATACGCTGTTGTAGCTCAGCCAGTCACCTGCTATAACGCCGCTGTGGAACAATACTGCGGTCACGGCGCTTAAGGCTATATACGCCGCTAAATATTTCACCGGTTTTTTCTGCCGTTCGGTGTGCAGCCTTATGTAGCCGCCGATCATATAGATCATAAGAAACGAGACTATCCCGTAGCCCTTGTCCTGCTGCGGAGGGTTCGGAAAAAAGCTCGGCCATACCGAGAAAAGGATCAGGACTATCACAAGCAGCAGCCGATAGCTGTCCTTTGAAAGTGCCGTCAGACCTTTGTTGACAAACGGCGCCAGCAGTATCAGCACAAGATAGATATTGATAAACCATACCTTGTCATAAAAATACGGGGCGGCGCAGCTCAGCATCACCTCAAACGAGAAATAGCATTTCCCGCAGAGACACATTATGATGAAAAACGTCAGTCCGTAGCCGCTCGTCAGTACGACGAGTTCTGCCGCCTTCCGTATTTTCAGCCTGCTGCTTGTTATCATGAAATACCCCGTTATCAGCACAAAGCAGTTGACCGCCGAGATGCAAAGCGATTCGGAGACTGTCATAAACGCCTTGATGTACCTCGGTATCGCGTAATCATGGGTAAAAAGCATATCCTTGTTGGCGTGAAGACACAGTATCATGAACATACATATTATACGCATCAGCTCGAACGATGAGTTTCTTTTTATTTCCGTGGTTTTCATCTTTATGCCCTCGTTTCAGCTCAGGCTGATGTATTTCGGCTCGGTGACGAATTCTATCTCGATCTCCCTGCGGAATCTTCCGAGCATCTTGCCCAGCCCCACATTCATCTGCTCCATAACGGCTCGGCGGGTGTAGAAATTAAGATCTTCGCTCGAATAATTCTGCATGGGGTCGGCAGAGTAGCCGTCCATTCCGCAGATGAGCAGCTTTGAAGCCCCGAGCTTTATCAGGAAACGTATGAGCATCATACCCGCGTTGTCGTGAACGCCGTCGATGTCGTTCAGCAGCTCGCCGTAGGCGGTTTTGATATATATATCCGTTGCGGAGATGTTCGAGGTTATTATGCATTTGCTGTGCAGCGATGGGTCAAGCTCGCGGAATCGCTTGATATTGCTGACGAATATTCTGTCTGCCGCCGCCTCGCCGTACTCGTGATTGATGCTTACCGAGAAAATATCGCCGCGCTTTATCAGCGGAACTATCTTTTCTTTTTCGGTGACGGAGCTCAGTCCGGGTGCTATTATTAGCACCGTGCGACCCTTTATCGCCTCCGCAAGCTCGTTAAGTCGCTGCTCCTGAGCGCTGCCGTTTTCCATATACCGGGTGTACAGTTTTTCTATGTACGCGGGGTCGAAGGAGCTGCGCTTTTCGGCTGACATCGACGAGAAAATATCGTCCATCGCTTCGACCGGGAGCGTTTTTTTGCTGTCGAGATACGAGGCGTAGTTCGGGTGTATGTTATGCTTTGCCGAAAGATAGTTCGGCAGCGAGTACCCCCAGTAATTACGCTGGTAAAAGGCGTTCAGGATATCGTCGATGATGGTAAGGAGCGGCTTGACCGAGTAGCGCTCGCCGATATTGTCGTTTATGTATTCTAAAAACAGCTCGGTGTTCAGGTTGCCCGCGCCGCGCCCCATGCCGAACACGCAGGAATCTATTATCAGCTCCCGCGAGGTCTGCATATCGGCAAGCAGCTGCGCGTTCGAGTAGGCGAGCTGCATATTGTTATGCGAGTGAAAGCCTATCCCGATGTCCCTGTTCAGGTTGTTCTCGACGAGAAAAAACAGCCTTAAAAGCTCTTTCTTTTTCATCACGCCGAAGCTGTCAACGATATAAAAGCAGTAAGGCGAAAGCCCGTTCACAAGTCGTATCAGTTCAAGAAACTCGTTGTCGGAGTAATTAAGGCTGACCATAGCCTGTACGAACACCTTATAGCCCTTGTCTTTTATCTTTCCGCAAAGTTCGAGCGCGGGCAGCATATCCGCCTTGTGGAAGGCGACCCGTATGCCGTCGAGGGGCGTGTCCGCACAGCAGGGGAGCCTTGATATATCAAAGTCTCCGTAATTGAGCATACAGACAAACATCTGCTTTGCGCCTGTTTCCGGCAGAAGCGGTCTTAACTGCGCGGGGTCGGTGAACAGCGTGGCGGCGGGATCGTAGCTGCCCTTTCGGTCGGTAAGAAAGCCGCACTCGACCACCTCGACGCCCGATTCGCACAGTCCCGCGATTATTTTCTTTATATTATCATATCCGAAATCCCATTCGTTGCAGTAGCCTCCGTCGCGGAGGGTGCAGTCGAGAACATTTACTCTATTCATGACAGCTCTCTTCTATGTTATTATTCACTGCTGATTTCTCCGTCAGCTATTTTTTCAGTAACAATAGACCTGACCTTTTCAAGATCGTTGGGCGTATCTACTGCTACCGTTTCCGAATTAACTTCTATATACTGAACCTTATAACCGTTTTCAATAAACCGTAAAATCTCAATATCCTCTATTGCCTCAATTTTTGCTTTGCCGTACTTCATACCATATTCACAGAAAAATTGCAGCGCCTCGGGTTTAAATCCGTATACGCATACCTGTTTATAGTATGAGTAATTTATGCTCCCTTTGGGATAAGGAGCCGTCGCTCTTGTTAAATAAATACCTATACCGTCTTTGTTGGTTATTACTTTTGGCACAGTAAAATTCACAACATCGACAGGATCATTTATCTTTGTCATTAAATTTGAAATCTGAAGTTCGGAATCGGTATAAAAAGGCTCAATAGCCGCTTTAATGGTATCAGGCTCCAGCAGCGGCTCATCGCCCTGAATATTCACAATAAGATCAGCAGGTATTTTCCTTGCGACCTCACCTATCCTGTCTGTACCAGTTCTATGCTCCTCAGATGTCATAACGACTTCGATACCTAAAGACTTGCAGGTATCAAATATCTTATCATCGTCCGTGGCTACATACACTTCGTCAAAATCATCAACTTTCTTGCACTGATTATATACCCACCAAATCATTGGCTTGCCGCAAATATCTGCAAGCGGCTTGCCGGGAAAACGAGATGATTTGTATCTTGCTGGAATAACTCCTATTATTTTCATACCTTGCCCTCCATTATCTCTTCAAATGTTCTGCGCTCGAATACCTCAAGCTTTCCGCCGCGGGTGGCGTTAAATATCTTAATCCCGTGCTTTTCGACATAGTCACGCGCCGCTTCATAAGCAAGTGTGGATTTGAAAAGCTCGGGAAGATTGTCCGCCTTGTCCTGCTCGGAAAAATGATCCTTTGTATTGCTGTTATGTGTGACGGTGCCGTCGGGATTTTTTTCCTTTCCGTAGGAATGATCTACGCCCAGCAGCACCATTTCTTTGAAACCGAGATAAGCCGCTATCTGAATACACATATATGTCACGGTATAGCCCTCGTATATCCTGTTCGTCGGATCGTCGGAAAATTCGGGTCTGTTCGGGTAAAATTCCCGCGTATCGAGCAGCAGCTTTATAAAGCCCTTGACAGCGGGATATTTATGAAATGATACGATACCTATGAACTTATGTTTTGCGGCAATGGCGTTAAGCTCGTCCGATGATTTGCAGATCAGCTTGTAATCCTGCACGCAGTAGATATCCGGTCTCCATGAGGTCTTGTCATAGATATGGTAAACTCTGTTTGAAGCGAAGCAGATCTCTCCCGCTTTTTTCAGCGCGTCGAGATCGTTGGGACGAAGGCTCGGTCCGTTGCCGATGATGAAGCATCTTTTGCCCGCAAAGCTGTCCTTCAACTTTTTGATCTCAGAAACGTATTTTTTGACCACGATCATGTTTTTTGCTTTCAGCAGCTTAAGGTTTGCCTTATCTGTGATCTTTTTTAGAATCCCTGCCATTT
>JAILFF010000266.1 GCA_024697705.1 Ruminococcus sp. | reverse complement strand
ATGCAGAAGATAGTAGCGGGCTGGAAAATACATCTAAAAAAATAACTGCCTTTCTTCCCCGGACGGGATTTGCCGCCCGGGGATTTTTTGTCCCAAAAATATATCAGTTTTTTTCATGAAATTTACACATTTGGTTTAGGTTCGTTTTAGGTTCGGATGTTATTATTATATCAACAAAGAAAAACAAAACTCCCGACGACACGAAAGAGAGGTAATCACCATGAAAAAAAGGACTATAAAAATAAATATGCTCGCAGCGGCGGCAGCGCTTTCCATCTGCATGATGACAGGCTGCGCGACGGCTAATCAGACCGACAGCACCGCTTCGGCATCGGCTAAGTCCGAACAGCTTTCCGAACAGCAGGAGTCCACCTCGACCACCGCCGAAGCAAAGGAGCTTTTCTCCGAGCGCGACATGGAGCAGACGGCGGATACCTCTTCGGCTAAGAGCATCACCGTCAAGGACGGCGAGACCATAAAGATCAGCGGCGAAGGCGTTTACGTAGTAAGCGGCACCGCGACAGACTGCTCGATCATCGTTGAAGCGGGCAAGAAGGAAAAGGTACAGCTGGTGCTTGACGGCGTGACCCTCACCAACAGCGATTACCCCGCGATATATGTGGTAAATGCGGACAAAGTCTTCGTTACCACCACCGACAGCGAGAACAACCTCTCGGTAACGGGCGCTTTCAAGGCTGACGGCGAGACCAACACCGACGCGGTCATCTTCGCGAAGGACGACATCACATTCAACGGCGCGGGCACTCTGAACATCACTTCCGCCGAGGGCAACGGCATCTCGGGCAAGAACGACGTCAAATTCACGGGCGGAACCTACAATATCACCTCCGCGCTCGACGCTGTTGAGGCTAAGGATACGATCGCTGTCTGCGGCGGCAGCTTTACCGTCAAGTCCGACAAGGACGGCTTCCACTGCGAGGACAGCGAAGATTCCGCCAAGGGCTGCGTAACGATCTCGGGCGGCAGCTTTGACATCACCGCCAAGAACGACGGTATACAGGGCACTTCGAGCGTAATCATCGACGACGGCGAGATAAAGATAGACTCCGCCGAGGGCATCGAAGCCACATTCATTCAGATAAACGGCGGCACCATCGACATCACCGCTTCCGACGACGGCATAAACGCTGCTTCGGGCGCCGCGGGCAGTCAGAACGGCTTCGGCAATATCGACAGAACAAGCATCGGCATTGAGTTCACGGGCGGCTACACCACTATAAATATGGCTTCGGGCGACACCGACGGCGTTGACTCGAACGGTTCGCTGACCATCTCGGGCGGCACCATCGAGGTCAACACAAAGGGCAACGCCTTTGATTACGACGACGAACCCGTATTCACTGGCGGCAAGATCATAGTAAACGGCGAAGAAAAGTCCGAGGTCCCCGAGGATATGATGGGCGGCTTCGGCGGCGGCAAGGGTGGCTTCGGCGGCGGTCAGAGACCCGAATTTGACGGCGAAATGCCCGAAGGTTTTGATCCTTCAAACTTCGACGGTCAGTTCCCCGAGGGCTTTGACGGCAAGCGACCCGACTTTAACGGCGAAAAGCCCGAAGGCTTCGGCGGCAGGCGCGGCGGCAGACCGGGCTCTTCCGAGAACACCGAAAAGACGGAGACCACCGACAGCACCTCCGACACCTGATAATTAAGATATCTTCATTCCTTTTACCTTTCTAAAGCGGAAAGTCCCGACGAGTTTGCCGGGACTTTTTGCATTTATTGACAAAAAATCCCCGAAGAGTATTTCTTCGGGGATAAAATAATCACATCTTTGCGCGTTCCTTCATGCGGAGCGAGTTGGAAAGCGTTCTCTTGCGGATACGCATACTCTTGGGCGTTACCTCAAGCAGCTCGTCGTCGGCTAAGAACTCAAGGCAGTCCTCAAGGCTCAGATTGCGCGGCGGGATAAGGCGCAGCGCGTCGTCCGAACCGCTTGCACGGGTGTTCGTCAGGTGCTTTTTCTTGCAGACGTTTACAACTATGTCGTCCGACTTGGGGGAAGCGCCGACTATCATGCCCTCGTATACGGGAGTGCCCGCGCCGATGAACAGCTCGCCGCGCTCCTGCGCGTTGTACAAGCCGTAGGTGACAGCTTCACCCGTCTCGAAGGCTATCAGCGAGCCCATACTGCGGCGGCTGATATCGCCCTTATGCGGCTGATACTCATAGAATACGCTCGACATGATGCCCTCGCCCTTCGTATCGGTAAGAAACTCCGATCTGTAACCGAACAGACCTCTCGACGGGATAAGGAACTCTATCCTCATACGGCTGCCGACAGGAGTCATCTGTCTCAGCTCGCCCTTGCGGGTGCCGAGCTTTTCCATGACGGAACCGACGCAGTCTTCGGGAACGTCGATAACAAGGCGCTCGATTGGCTCGCAGAGAACGCCGTTTACCTCTTTATACAGCACGCGGGGCGTGGAAACGGAAAGCTCGTAGCCCTCGCGCCTCATATTCTCGATGAGTATGGAAAGGTGCATCTCTCCCCTGCCCGCCACGCGGAACGAATCGGTGGTGTCGGTCTCGTTGACGCGCAGCGAAACGTCCTTCAGAAGCTCCTTGAAGAGCCTGTCTCTCAGCTGACGGGAGGTAACGAACTTGCCCTCTCTGCCCGCGAACGGAGAATCATTTACCGAGAAGGTCATTTCAACGGTAGGCTCGCTGATCTTCACGAAGGGCAGCGCTTCAAAATGACCGAATTCGCAGATAGTGTCGCCGATAGTAATGTTTTCCAGACCGCTTATGCAGACGATATCTCCCGCCTGGGCGCTCTCGCAGGGAACGCGGTTAAGACCCTCGATCTGATAAATGGTGACGATCTTGCCGCGGTATTCCTTCTTGGTGTTGTGGTAGTCGCCGACGGTAACTTCCTGATTTACCTTTATGGAGCCGCGCTCGATGCGTCCGATGGCGATACGTCCTACATAATCATTGTAATCTATCGAGGAAACGAGGTACTGCATGGGGCCCTCGTCCTCTGCTTCGGGGGCGGGGATATAGTTCAGTATTTCGTTGAAAAGCGGGGTAAGGTCTTCGCCGGGCTGATTCGGGTCGGGGGAAGCCGTGCCGTCGCGTCCCGAGCAGTAAAGTATCGGGCTGTCGAGCTGCTCGTCGGAAGCGTCCAAGTCCATAAGAAGTTCAAGAACCTCGTCGCCCACCTCGCCCAGACGTGCGTCGGGACGGTCGATCTTATTCACAACTACGATTATCTTATGTCCCAGTTCGAGCGCCTTTTGCAGAACGAAGCGCGTCTGCGGCATGGGACCCTCCGCCGCGTCAACAAGAAGTATAACGCCGTTTACCATTTTCAGCACGCGCTCTACCTCGCCGCCGAAATCGGCGTGTCCGGGAGTGTCGATGATATTTATTTTAACGTCCTTGTATTTGATAGATGTATTTTTTGCGAGAATGGTAATACCTCTTTCGCGCTCGATGTCGCCGGAGTCCATAACGCGCTCCTCAACGTCCTGATTTTCGCGGAAGGTACCCGACTGTTTCAGCATCTCGTCAACGAGCGTGGTCTTGCCATGATCGACGTGGGCGATAATCGCAACATTTCTAAGGTCTTCTCTTACCATAAATCAACTCTCCCTTTTTTTCAAAAAACGTGCTGTATCTCGTGCTTTCAAATATTTAACTGTTCTTATTCAGCTGCTCGTTCAGCTCCTGCTCGGTCAGTACGCCGTATTTCAGCCAGGCTTCGATGAGTTCGGGAAAAGCAACGCCTTTATTTATTCTTCTTATAGCATTTTCCTTAGTTACTGACTCATCACAGATGTAATCCGATAAAGGCACAAATCTCAGATTTGTGAGCTTGCTTTTAATAAGAGCATCTTTTTTTTCTTCTGAAACAATAGGAATATTGTTCAAACTCTCAAATGCAAAAATGTCACTCCCATCGTAAAAATCGGGAGCAAATGACACTCCATTAGAAACGAGTCCAATGCTGCCAACTTTGTATTTACATATTCTACAAAAAGGAAACGGCTGTCCACTCAAATCGCATATTGGACCACATCTGCCCGTAATCTTTAAAAGATAATACTTATCCTTTATCAAATCGCCTTCCATAGTTATGTTTCCATAACGAGGAGCAGTTTCACTTACTTCAAAACCCGTAAACCCATTTTCACGCAGAACATTTAAAAACTTTTCAGATATTACAAAATCACTAGTGGACTGTCACGATGATATTTACATAAACGACAAAGGCTGAAACACTTGATATACAAACAGGATTAGTATTAAGAGTTTATGTAAATATCATTATGTCGATACACTAGCAACCTGATAGTAATCATATAATTTCCCCATGATTCTAAAATTATAGATTCCTTTTATGGTCACATGTATTGAATGACAGTTTTCACAAACTTTTCGTTCATAATCATTACTGCTTAGTATGGCTTGATTTCTTGAATTGTGGTTATCTTTCAAAAAGTAATACATGGCTGATCTCCCGCTTTTGCTGTGCGTTATCTGTTATGACCTGTTTAAAATACAGCCGGACTCGCAGTTTCCCGAACGTCGGAAATTATTGTCGCTTACTATGATTATATCACATTATTCGGCGAATTGCAACAAATATCAATCGAAAATTTGTGCGCTTTTACCTCAAAAGAATTGTATATATTCACCACTTGAAGTTTTATATTTCGATATTCTATAACTTATATAGTGCAAAATTATGAATCTGTCATTTCGTCATTGACTTTTTCATGAATTTGTGATACAATTAATATGAATACAAAATTTATTTAGGTGGGGGTGAGAATCAATGGAACAATACCGACAGCTGCACTTTGCCTTCACTGTTTCCACGCTGATGATATGCGTCACCGTACTTATGTTCTCACTGCTGCACAAGCGCACCGAAAAGCCGCAGAACAAGGTCTTCCTTTCGATGATAATCATAATCGCGCTGAACTGCGTCTGCGAGATAACGGTCACGACGCTTGCTCCGATGTCGAAAAGCTCGTCCGCGATCTTCGTTATCACCGACTACACGCGCCTTGCCTATTTTCTTCTGCATAACGCTTTGGCGCCGCTGTTCTTCTACTATGTTGCCTGCGTGTGCGGGGCTATCTCAAAGCTAAACAAGAAGCAGAGCTTTTTCTATTTCTCGATATTCGGGCTTTCGGAGCTGGCGGTGGCACTCAATCCCCTCACCCGCTGGATATACACCTACGAACCGCAGACCCTCGAATTCAAGCGCCAATGGGCGGAGGCAACAATATATATAAGCGGCGGAGTTTACTTCTCCCTTGCCGCCATGATGCTGATGTTCTCGTGGGACGCCCTCA
>JAILFF010000196.1 GCA_024697705.1 Ruminococcus sp. | reverse complement strand
GATGATGCCTATTCAGGTGTGCTTTTTCGTGATGCTGGCGGTGCTTGCACCCGATTTCTTTGAGAAAAAACGCGGGGAAAAGACGCTCCGCACGGACGTTCTGTTCATAGCGGGCTGCGTTCTTTCGCTGCTGCTCTCGGTGCTGAGATATGTCAAAGGAAAGCCTTTCCCAACGGCTTTTGGGCTGCTGATACTGTTGGGGCTTATCGGCATACAGTACCGCGGCGTCGGAAATGTAAAGGGGACAGCAAAGTATCTTATTATCTTCGCCGTGATATTTATACCAAGTGTTATTCTTTCATATAAGGAGCAGGCAGTGGGATATTTTATCGCGTATTCCGCGGGCATCGTGCTGTTTACCCTTGCGGAGCGCTTCGGAGTTTCGGTGAAGGCGATGAATATGCTCGGAGATATCGGCTTTTCGTTCTTCCTCGCGGCTGATATTCCGCACATAATCCTTGAAAAGTTTATTAAAACGGAGGGTTCGGTCGTCGGGCTTATACTGTTTATTATTATCAAATTTGCGGCGAGTCTCGCGCTGGCTTACCTGCTGACAAGGTTTGTCGAAAAGCCGATGCTGAAAAAGGCAAAGGGCATCGAAAGCAAACTGAAATGATTTTTGGAGCTGTGAAAATGAAAAGGATACTGCATATATCAAAGTATTATTATCCGTTTATCGGCGGCGTTGAAGAGGTGGCTGCTGACATAACCTCGGCGCTTGCGGGCGAGGATTACGAGCAGAAGATAATCTGCTTTAACGAGGATTCCACCACCGACGGCGTAACGACCTACCGCGGACAGACCGTTCACGACGAGGTAAACGGCGTTGAGGTCATCAGGTGCGGAACGATCGTCAAGGTAGCGTCGCAGGCGCTTTCGACGACCTATTTTAACGAGCTGAAAAAGGTTATGGAAGAGTTTCGACCCGATATCGTGGTATTTCATTATCCGAATCCGTTTGTGTCGGCACTGCTTTTGCTGTACAAAAAGCAGGACTTTAAGCTCGTGGTGTACTGGCATCTTGATATAACAAAGCAGAAGCTCCTTTCCAAGTTTTTCTACGCGCAGAACATCGAGCTGCTTGAAAGAGCGGACAGGATAATCGCGACCAGTCCGAACTATATCAAGGGCAGCCCGTTTTTACGGCGTTTCAGGGATAAATGCACGGTAATACCGAATTGCATCAATAACGATCGCCTGCGTGTCACACCCGAGATCGAACGTCTGGCTGCGAAGATACGGCGCAAGTACAAGGACAAGATCATCTGTTTCGGGCTTGGCAGGCATATCCCATACAAGGGTTTTATCAAGCTTGTGGAGGCGAGCCGCTTTCTTGACGACAGGTTTGATATACTTATAGGCGGCAAAGGCGAGCTGACAGGTATGCTCATGAAAGAGGCGGCAGGCGACAGCAAGGTGCATTTTCTGGGAAAGATCAGCGATTCGGAACTTATTGCCTGTCTGTTGGCGTGTGATATTTTCTGCTTTCCTTCCGTGACCAAAAACGAGGCTTTCGGCATCGCGCTTGCGGAGGGAATGTATTTCGGCAAACCGGCGGTAACGTTTACAATTCCCGGAAGCGGAGTGAATTACGTCAATGTCAAAGATGTTACCGGGCTTGAATGTCCTAATTCCGACAGCAAGGCTTACGCGGAAGCTCTAACCAAGCTTGCGGACGACCCCGAACTTCGAGCGAAACTCGGCAGCGCGGCTCGGGAGCGAGTTCTTGAAAAGTTCACCTACGATATTTTCCGTGAGAAGCTGCTTGATATGTTTGATAAATTATAAAATACAGGACATCTTCCGCGGGAGGTGTCCTTATTTTTTTCAAAACAAAACGTAACAGACCGATGATCTAACAAGAGAACGTCGGTCTGTCTTTATAATAAGATAGTAAATCGGTTCCTGATCTTTATGCCGTCAAGATTCTGCATTGTACAGAGATACACAGCCGCGAATGCCGGCGAAAGCATTGCACACGCCTGTTATTGCATCATGAACGTTACATCGAACATGGCATTTGATTTCTGTATCAAAAAACGGGATATCCAATAATTTAGTATTTATGAGAATATTAACTTCAAATTGTTTAACATACCCGGCAGCAACGACTGCTGCCGGGATGCGTAAATACTTAGTGATTAATTAATCGAAAATGGAATTAGTTGCTCTTGATGGTAACAGTGATAGATCTGCCCTTGATGCCCTTAGTTACCCATTCGCCGTTAACCTTAGGAACAATAGAGATCTGGTAATTACCGGACTTAACACCCTTAGGCGAAGTGTACTTGAGAGTGCTGCCCGATACCTGAGCCTTGCATCTCCAAGCGCCGTTCTGATACAGAGCAACAGCATAAGCGCTTGCGCCCTGAACAGCGGTCCAAGTCAGTCTAAACTGCTTGCCCTGAACTTCTGCCTTGCAGATGGGACCATCGGTAGTGGTAGTGCTTCCGCCGATAGTAGTGCCGGTATAGCTCATACCATAAATGAGGTTGCCGTCATACTTGCTGCCGTACAGAGATGCGCTGTTGCCGTCGTATTCCTTCATGGTAACCTTAAGAGTGCTTACGCCGCTCTTGGGAGTAACATACAGATAACCGATGGTGTTGTTGGAGCTAACCTTACCGGGAGTAAGAACGCTGGCGAACTGGAGCAGGTAAACGCCGTCAACCTTTTCAACCTTATCGGTCTTGCCGTCGCCGTCGGAGTCAATGGGCTTGTTCTGCTGATAGAAGTTGAAGCCTGCATTGTCGCCTTCGCTGAAGTTGCTGTCATACTGGAACGAAACCTTGTCAACCTTAGTGGAGTCGATATCGAACTCAGGGTAGAAAATACCGATAGAGCTGTCCTTCAGACCGGTAATGGTAAGCGGGATCTTGTAGGAGCCGTCAGACTGCTTGGTGGCAGTGCCGAGCTTAGCAGCAGCGGTAAGGGACGACAGAGTTCTTACGGGAGAATAATCAGTTACATTGTTATCGCTGTTGGTAACTTTGCATCTGATATGAGCGCCGTTTAAAGAGCTGGTCATAGTGCCGGTATAGGTATCGCTGTTGCTGCCTACCTTCGACCAAGAGGTGCTGCCTGCGTTGCACATCTGCCACTCGTAAGAAGCGTTCTTAACCCACTCTCTGCACTCAACCTTGAATGTGAATGAGCCGCCTACCTTAACGTACTGGTCTTCTGTAACGGTTGCAACGTTCCAATCCTCAGCTGCGCTTGCTACGATAGCGTTGCCAATGGTGGAAACTGCGGGAGTAGCTACGCCAACTGCGGGCAGCATCATGCCCAGAGCTGCAACAACGGCTGCACTTTTGCTAATTACCTTTGAGAAACTCATTGTGAAAAACCTCCAAATTACATATTTGTTCTGCCGGATTTCCAACCGGCATTATACTTAACAGACCCGGTTATTCCTAAAAATGCCGGATTGCTAATTATTGTTAATAATGAATGAAGCCTTAGATAAGATTATTATCTTGATTGTTATGGTGAAAGCTTTTTGTGTCGGTTTATTCGGCACCGACAGCGCCGGGGGATATTAGTCCAAGTCAATTTACCGCTCCCCGCACTGTATTCCCGATCATCTCTGTAATACTGCCGGTAGCTGAAGCTGCTGTCATTGCAGCTGCCCTTGTAGCTATCATAGAGCCTGACCTCGAAAGTGAACTGCTTACCGATCATGCAATTTACCGGTCGCCGATGACGGAAGCGCCTGCGACGATCGCATTATACGCGCCCGCAAATGCGGCGGGAACCGTGCCTGCCGAGGGCAGCTTGATACCTAAGGCTGCCACAAATGCTGCGCACTTGCCGGCTACGTTTTAATTTCCATTGGAAATATCCCTCCATTTTAATAAAATATTGTTTCCGAACGATTTACTATTCTTTCAATACATTGAGTTCTGAGCTCATAACCGTCCTTATATCATTATATTAAACAAATGGATAAGGTTCGCCCCGGTTATAATATCATTGAAAATATTATAGCATAACTCTAAAACGTTTTCAATTGGAGGATTCACCAAAATTTTTTATACGATTTTATCTATTTCAGATAGATTTTGGGCATTTTATTAACTGAGCGCTATTTGCTATCATATTTAACAAAAACACAAAGGAGCTTTTCAGTATATTTCCCGCTGTTTTCAAGGCGTATTCGGCTTTAATTTTTCGGGATCGGGCGAAATATCGTTACAAAATGATTACAGAAAATGCCGAACATATCAACTCTTAAAGACAATTCAAATAAAGTTTACAGGAGAGACCGACATAGAGATAAAATTCATTGACACAGGCGTAAAATAATAGTATAATATAGGTATACGTCTTTTCGTAAGAATGGTTTGGAACAGGTCTGTATACCTTAATTTATATAATAATATAATAGGAGTTTAAAAATATGAAAGGAATTATTCTTGCCGGAGGCTCCGGCACACGACTTTATCCGCTTACAATGGTTACTTCAAAGCAGCTGTTGCCTGTCTACGACAAGCCGATGGTCTACTATCCGCTGTCAACTCTTATGCTTGCCGGCATAAAGGACATTCTGATCATATCTACGCCGACCGATCTGCCTAATTTTGTAAGGCTGCTGGGCGACGGCTCGCAGTGCGGCATTTCGCTGAGCTACAAGGTGCAGCCCTCTCCCGACGGACTTGCTCAGGCTTTCATTCTCGGCAAGGAGTTCATCGGCGAAGACGCCTGCGCTATGGTGCTGGGCGATAATATCTTCTACGGCAACGCTTTCAGCTCTATCCTTCGCGAGGCGGTAAATGACGCGGAAGACAACAGCCGCGCCACGGTTTTCGGCTACTATGTCCCCGACCCCGAGCGCTTCGGCGTTGTGGAGTTTGACGAAAAGGGAAGGGCGGTATCCATCGAGGAAAAGCCCTGCGAGCCCAAGTCGAATTACGCGGTGACGGGCTTGTACTTCTACCCGTCGGGCGTTTCCGCAAGGGCAGAGCAGGTGAAGCCCTCCGCACGCGGCGAACTGGAGATAACCACCCTCAACGAGATGTATCTTGACGACGGTTTGCTTGACGTACAGATCCTTGGGCGCGGCTTTGCGTGGCTCGATACGGGCACGATGGACAGTCTTGCCGAAGCGACCAATTTCGTGCAGATGGTGCAGAATCGTCAGGGCATAGAGATCTCCGCTCCCGAGGAGATAGCCTTCATCAACGGCTGGATAGATAAGGACGGGCTGATGAAATCCGCCGAAAAATACGGAAAATCCCCTTACGGCGCACATCTTAGGAAGGTCGCGGAGGGCAGGATACAATATGAAAGGAGTGCGGGAAATGGGAAATTTTACGTTTAACGAGACCGAAATAAAGGGAGTTTACATAATAGACGTTAAGACCTACGGCGATAACCGCGGTTATTTTATGGAGACATACAAGGCGAGCGACTTCAGGGAGGCGGGTATCGATTGCGATTTCGTTCAGGACAACCAGTCGAGCTCGCGGAAGGGAGTGCTGCGCGGGCTGCATTTTCAGAGGAATTATCCGCAGGCGAAGCTTGTTCGTGTGATGAAAGGCGAGGTCTTCGATGTGGCTGTCGATCTGCGTAAGGGCAGCGAGACCTACGGAAAATGGGTCGGCGCGGTGCTTTCGGAGGAAAACAAGCGTCAGTTCTTTATCCCGAAGGGCTTTGCGCACGGCTTTCTCGTGCTGAGCGATTACGCGGAATTTGCCTACAAGTGCGATGAAGTTTACCACCCCGAGGACGAGGGCGGGATTATCTGGAACGACCCCGATATAGGCATTGAATGGGAAAATGTCGGCGAGCTTATCCTGAGCGAAAAGGACAAAGTTCAGCCCACCCTCGCGGAAGCGAAAATAGAATTTTAAGGAGATTTTTACCATGACTATATTTGTGACAGGCGGCGCCGGATTCATCGGCTCGAACTTTGTTTTTCATATGCTGAAAGCTCACCCCGGCTACCGTATCGTGTGCCTTGACAAGCTGACCTACGCAGGCAATCTCTCGACCCTTGAACCCGTCATGAAGAACCCGGATTTCCGTTTCGTGAAGATAGATATCTGCGACCGCGAGGGCATTTACAAGCTCTTCGAGGAGGAAAAGCCCAATATCGTCGTGAATTTCGCGGCGGAAAGCCATGTTGACCGCTCTATCGAAAATCCCGAGATATTTTTGCAGACGAACATTCTCGGAACGCAGGTGCTTATGGACGCCTGCCGCAAGTACGGTATTACGCGCTATCATCAGGTATCGACCGACGAGGTATACGGCGACCTTCCGCTCGACCGTCCCGACCTGTTCTTCACCGAGCAGACCCCGATACATACCAGCAGCCCGTATTCGGCTTCAAAGGCGAGCGCCGATCTGCTTGTTATGGCTTATAACAGAACGTATGGTCTGCCCGTGGCGATAAGCAGATGCTCGAATAACTACGGTCCATATCACTTCCCCGAAAAGCTTATCCCGCTGATGATCGCAAATGCTCTTGCCGACAAGCCGCTGCCCGTCTACGGCGAGGGGCTCAATGTCCGCGACTGGCTGTATGTGGAAGACCACTGCCGCGCTATCGACCTCATTATACACAAGGGCAGAGTGGGCGAAGTCTACAATGTCGGCGGTCACAACGAGATGAAGAATATCGACATTGTAAAGCTGATCTGCAAGGAGCTCGGCAAGCCCGAGAGCCTTATCAGGCACGTTGAGGACAGAAAGGGGCACGATATGCGCTACGCCATCGACCCGACCAAGATCCACGACGAGCTCGGCTGGCTGCCCGAAACAAAATTCGCCGACGGCATAAAGAAGACGATACAGTGGTATCTCGACAACAAGCAGTGGTGGGAGACCATCATAAGCGGCGAATATCAGAACTACTACGAAAAGATGTACGGCAGCAGGGCGGAGGTGTAAAATGCCTGCAAAGCGGAATTATTCCACCGATCTGCTTCGCTGTATACTGATGATAATGATAACCGCGCATCATATCATCGTCCATTCGCTGAACATGAAAGAGCTCGGCGCGGGCGGCGAATTAGCCGATTATTTTGGATTTTCCCTGTTTTTGCTGAACGCGCTCTGTATAGTGGGCGTTAATGCGTTTTTCTTTATCAGCGGCTACTATTCGATAAAGCTTAAGGTGAAAAAGCTGAT
>JAILFF010000084.1 GCA_024697705.1 Ruminococcus sp. | reverse complement strand
ACATCGCCGCCGAATGCCGATACCTGCACCGCAGAAACGCCCGCGCCCTCCGCAACGGCATTCGCCATAGCTTCGGTGTTGCCCGTTCCGCTCCAATAAATAACTGCTGTTTTCATTTTATCTTACCTCCATTGGATTTTTTAACACGTTTATGCCACGCAGGAGCAAAGCGCCTTCCCGCTTGCAAGCTCGCCGCAGAGCCGTCTCCTGCACTGCTCGTAGCACTCGAAAAGTGCCTTCGCCCGCTCCACATCGCCGTAGACCTTCCACACGCCGCAGTATTTGCAGCGCTGTCCGCAATTGCGGATAAAGCCTTTCACGTCCTCCAGCGGGTAGCCCAGGAAAATGCCTATCTCGTGGGGGAAATCGCTCTCCGCAAGGCGTTCGCAAAGGCGGTCAAGGCAGCGTTCAGTATCAAATTCACGAAGATAGCCGTACCGAATGAGAAAGTCCCTTACCCCCTCTTGAGCAAGGGCTTCGCCCAGAAGGCTGACGTTGTACACGAAAATCAATTTGCGCTCTTTGCAGCGGCTGACTGTCCTGACGCATACTTCCTCACCGTAGCGCTTCGACTCAATGAGCGCCGCGCAGCCCGCAAGATCGTATTCGCTCACAGAAAGCGCCAACAGGCTGCCGCATTTCACGCCCATGAGCGTTGGCGCCGCGTGGAAAGCGAGTGTTTTTTCAAAGCGTTTTACTTCTTCTGCTGACATTGCGGCACCCCTCTTTTTCAAGGTTAGTTTAAGCTAACCTATCGCTTTAAAATATTGGTTAGTCTCGCCTAACCTCAAATATATAATACCACAAGCCGTGCCGTTTGTCAACTGCATTTCCGATGAAACGCTTGGATTTTACAAAAATTTAATATTTGGAAAGCTCTTGACAAACGAAACAAGCTGTGCTATAATACGTTTGCGACCGTTTTTAGTATTTCAGTCGCTTTAATGCCAAAAGAAGTATGCAATCAGGAGAGAAAATCAATGTTTGTCACCCAAAATCTGATTTCGGGGTATAAAACGTCGTTACAGGAAATTACGAAGAGGTTTCGGCAATCGGACAATAGTGCGATATTACATCGTTTTTAGTTATTTACAGTCAAACGTAGCAACTGCATATTTCATTCTGAGCGAATGGGCAAGAACACGATTGTGGTGCTACTGTTGCTTGTGCAGTTGCAGTTAAAGAGGCTATGAAGGGCTAAGATACTGCTTAAATAACCAAATAAAAAATGACCGCCGTTCGGAGATATTCCAAACGGCGGTTTTATTGTTTGTAATTCACACTTGAAAAAGAAAATTGTCTGATCTCACACACTCCCGATCGGCGTGTCTTCGTTGACTATGATATGCGACTTCCCTTCGCTCATAAGCTGACCTGTCAGCAGGCGCTTTCCGTCGTCGCCGATCACATTCAGCTCCTTCGCTGTCTTCGCTGCCGCCTCCGCGACCGCTTTCGCATAATCAAGCTTCTTCTCGTTATATAAAAGCGCGTCCTCGTCACTGGTCAGATAACCTAACTCTACCTGACAGCTCGGCATTACCGTGTTCGTGTTGATCTGATAATTCGACTCGGGCATACCCATAAATCCGGGCTGAACGCCGTTGCTCTGCGAAATCCCCGCCTTTGACAGCGCGTCTAAGATGTTCGAGGCAAGCAGGCTGTCCATTGCGGGCGAGGCGTTGTTTATCAGCACCGTTACTCCCTTGCTGCCGTCGTAGGGGTCGTTTGAACCGCTCATATGCAGCGAGATGAAGAGATCGCACCCCGTTTTGTTCGCCAGCGAACACCGCTCGTCCATCGAGACGTTCACATTATCGGTGCGCGTCATCACAACGCTTACGCCCATCGCTTCAAGCTGCTCCTTCACGAGCATTGCAAATTCCAGATTCTGAGAGCTTTCCGTAACTCCCTGGGCATTCATTATTCCAACGTCGTAATCGCCGTGACCGGGGTCGAGACACACCTTGAAGTCGAGCTTCTTTACCTCGGGCTCGGCGGGCTTTTCGGGCTCGGGCTTGACTTCTTCCGCTTTTGATTCGGTTTCGGGAGTTACGGCGGGCTCCTTGCCAACCTCGACAGCTTCGCTTATAGACGAATCAAAGATAAATTCCTTCTCGCTGGCAGCCTTCTTCTTCCCCGAGATGGCGCTTGCCACCGCGCCGATCAAATGCGCCACGGCGTAGGAGCACAGCAGGAAGAATATGAGCGCCACGATCACGCGCCCCCACCGCACACGGCTTTTGTGCTTGTATTTCGTGATCTTCACAAGCCCGTCGTCATAGTAGGTGTATCTGATGCGCCCCTGCCGCTCGGTGTAAACTACCTTTCTTCCGCTCATATCGGGCGGAGGACTCATGCGTTCCATTTATTGACAAACCTCCGTTAGCTCAGATAAGAGTGCGCTGATCGCAGTATTCGCAGATCAGAATGTCGCCGCTTCCCTCAAAAAGGTGAGGCAGATATGTCTCGCGGTGAGTCACGCAGGCGGGGTTCGAGCATTTAACGTGCTTGTGCTCGCGCCCTTTGATGAGCTTGGCAGGCTTGCCGTCGCCTCGCAAAATGGTAAGTATCAGCGCCATGCGGATGAACATACCGTATTTTGCCTGCTCGAAGTACATGGCGCGTTTGTCGTCGTCAACCTCAACGGCGATCTCATCGACCCTCGGCAGCGGGTGCAGCACGATCATGTCGGGACGGGCGCGTTTCATCTTCTCCTTATCGAGGATATAAGCGCCCTTCTGCGCCTGATACTCCTCTTCGGTGCCGAAACGCTCACGCTGAATCCTCGTCATGTAGAGAACGTCGAGGTCGGCGATGGCGTCGTCAAGGCTCGTCACCTCGCGGAAGGGTATGCCTTCGGAATTGAGCATATCGCGGATATAGTTCGGTATCATAAGTTCTTTTGTTGAGATCAGCACGAAGCGGGTGCCATTGTAGCAGCTCATTGCCTTAATGAGGGAGTGTACCGTCCTGCCGTTTTTAAGATCTCCGCAGCAGCCGATGGTAAGATTTTTGAGCGTGCCCTTTTCCTCTTTGAGCGTGAAAAGGTCGGTGAGAGTCTGGGTGGGGTGGAGATGCCCGCCGTCGCCCGCGTTGATTATGGGGCAATCGGCAGTGAGGGCAGCCGCCTTCACCGAACCCTCGACGGGGTGGCGCATGACCATTATGTCGGCGTAGCCGCTGATGATCTTGGTGGTGTCCTTGATGTTCTCTCCCTTTGCGACAGAAGAAGTCGCGGGGTTGTCGAAACCGATTATCGTGCCGCCGAGCCTCAGCATGGCGGTCTGAAAGGACATTTGAGTGCGGGTGGAAGGCTCATAGAACAAAGTACCCATGATCTTTCCATCGCAGGATTTGGCATAGTATTCTGGATGCTCACGAATGGTGTGAGCGAAATCGAGCAGCTTATTCCACCAGGAGACGGGGTGGTCGTTAAGGTCAATAAGATTCAGAAACGGTTCTTTCATATTTTGTCACGCTGCCTTTCAAAAAATGTCGGAATTCTTCACTTCTTCGCATACGTTTTTATTATATCACAAAATCCGACCGAAATCAATAGCATTTTGATAATAAATTTATGAACTTGACAGAAATTTCCCGATTTCGGCACTATTCTACCGATATACAAAGACCCCGAAACAACACTGTTTCGGGGTCCCTGCTATATTATTCGTTTAATTGGAGGATCACTCGATAAGACCTACGCCCCAGATAGTGAACGAGCCGCTTCCGCTGATGGATACGTTCAGGTCGCCCGTGGTGTTCTGATAGTAGCCGAGCTCTGCGTCGGGTCCGCCCCAGGTATACTGCTTATTGCCGTTGATCTTGGTGGTCTTGCCGTTAACGGTAACATTGATGCTGCCCATACCGCTGCTGTTCGCCTTGAAGACGATGATAAGTCCCTTGCCCGTGGTCTTGAAGGTCATCGGATTGCCGCCGTTCAGCGTGTAGCCGAAAGGCAGTCCTGCGCCGTAGCCCTGAGCCGAGCCCCACGAACCCGCATTGAAGTTCGTCAGATTCTTCGGGTCAACGTTCGTGCAGTCCTCGTACTCCGCGCCGTAAACATAGCTCGAAGGCAGGCTGTAGCTCGAAGAAGCATTGGAGCTCTTAAGCGCCTGACGAACATAGTAAGCCATGCAGTCGGCGATGAGCTGTCCGCCCTTCTGATGCGGGTGATACTCGTCGGTGTAGTAGTCGTCCGCTTTGAGGAAGCCGCTGTTGAACGCCTTGGTCAGCGCGTCGTCCATGCTTATTACGGGGATATTGAAGTTCTTGCCGATAGGATACATCTGATTCTGGCTGGAGAAGCCGCCCTTTGCACGGGTGATGATTATTCCCACCGCGGGCTTGTTGGGCATATCGAGGAACTTCTTGATGCAGCTCTCGAAGCACTTCTTGTAGAGATTGTCCTCATGGTCGTTCACCGAGAATTCGCGGAAGATGATGTCGGGCTTCTCGTCAACGATCTGCGTGGCGCGTCTTACGAGGCCGATTACAGAAGTGGT
>JAILFF010000067.1 GCA_024697705.1 Ruminococcus sp. | reverse complement strand
GGCGATTGTAAAACTCGGACTTGATTCTTACCAATTAATCTTTAAAAATAGACGTAATTTATTGTTTTGATAAAAAATAGTGGAGAAAATCCTGACTTTCAAAATTGTAAAATGTGCGATTTTTCTGCATTTATGGAGTTTTACAATCGGCTAGATGAGAAAAAACGAAAGGAGGAACGGCTATGAGATATGATTCGGATATCGAAATGAATAACGATCTTTACAGCTTTCTCGACGACGGTCCCCGGGAGGCAACGGACAAGAAAATGTTCAAGGCAGTATCCTGTGCGCTGCTTATCTGCCTGATTATTGGCGCAGCTTTGTGGTGGTTCGATATGGCGCTGTCTTTATCGACTATCGGAATAATGATCGCCGTTTACGGGATACTCGATCTGCGTATCCTGAAAAAGGACGCCTACCCCGAGGAAAAATACGGCTCGGCAGCAATAATATTCGCAGGACTTGCTTTCACATCGGTATTGCTTACCATAGGTTTGGGTGTACAATTATTCGGACTTTCCAACATTACTGTTATTGCTTTCGTTGAAGGCGCAGTATCGCTGATCGTCCTCGGAATAATTGCCGCCGCCTACCCGTTTCTGCACATCAAAATGAAAAACAGCCGCTGCACACGCACCGTTACGGCGGTCTGCTCGGAAGTTGAACGGCACGGATTCGGACGCAGTATCTACTATGAGCATATCTGGAAATACCCCTACGGAAAGATCAGCGTGACCGCTTCGGATAAGATACGCACAAGCTCGCTGAAGCCTTTGGTTGACACGCATACGGAAATAGCAGTTAATCCCGACGACCCGAACGACATCTACCGCAAAACGCTTCTGCCGAAAATGCACTTCGTTGTGATCGGCGCGGCGCTTATGTTCACAGGCGGAATGTTTCTGCTGATGACGTTCGGCGGACTCGGATAAGGAGGCAGCTTATGATTATTATCAAGAATAATCGGGAGCTTTTAAGCTTCGAGCAAAAGCACGACCCGCCGGACAGCCTCGCACCGCTTGACAGAGAAGATAAATATGACTTTATTTATCGGGAAGGTGAAACCAAGCAGAAGCTCGACTTTGAGGCAGCCATTATTTTATATTTTGTGCCGATAACTATACTCTTAGTTTATCTGCTGTTTTTCACACAGTAGTTATTTGTGACTGTAAATTAAGGAGGCTTATATATGGATTTCATTCTTGACAATCTGGGAACATTAGGAATTATTATCGGAATCATCGTACTGATACTCATTATCGTATCGGGCTACTGCAAGGCGCCGCCCGATGAAGCTTACATCATTTCGGGTCTGAGGCGCAGAGTGCTTATCGGAAAGGCGGGCGTAAAAGTACCGTTCTTGGAGAGACTCGATAAGCTTAGCTTAAAGCTCATCTCCGTTGACGTAAAGACCGCTACAAGCGTTCCCACCGCAGACTACATCAATATCCGCGTAGACTCGGTAGTAAACATCAAGATCGCCGACACCCCCGAGATGATCGCTCTCGCGGCGCAGAACTTCCTCAATCAGGACAGCAAGTACATCTGCTCCGTTGCCCGCGAAGTCCTCGAAGGTAACGTGCGTGAGATCGTAGGTCAGATGGGCTTGCAGGACATGGTAAACGACCGCAAGAAGTTCGCCGAAAAGGTTCAGGAGAACGCCAGCCCCGACCTCGCGGCTATGGGTCTTGAAATAGTATCCTTCAACGTACAGAACCTCACCGACGAGCAGGGACTTATCGAAAATCTCGGTATCGACAACACCACCAAGATCCAGAAGACCGCCGCTATCACCAAGGCAGAGGCAGAGCGCGACATTCAGATCGCACAGGCAAGAGCCCGCAAGGAATCCAACGACGCAAGAGTTCAGGCTGAGACCGAGATCGAGCAGAAGAACAACGAGCTTGCTATCCGCAAGGCTGAACTGAAAAAGCAGTCCGACATCAAGCAGGCAGAAGCCGACGCAGCTTACGACATTCAGAAGCAGGAACAGCGCAAGACTATCGAAGTTACAAGCTCGATGGCAGATATCGCCAAGACCGAGCAGGCGGTAATCCTCAACGCCAAGCAGGCAGAGGTCAAGGAGCAGGCTCTTAACGCCGAGATCAAGAAGAAGGCGGACGCGGAGAGGTATCGCTTAGAGCAGGAATCTCAGGCTGCACTTTTCCAGCGTTCAAAGCAGGCAGAGGCTGAGCTTTTTGAACAGCAGCGTGAGGCTGACGCAAGGAAGGCAAAGGCAGAGGCACAGCTTTTCGAGCAGCAGCGCGAGGCTGAGGCTCAGAAGGCTAAGGCAGAAGCTCTGAAATACGCAAAATTGCAGGAAGCCGAGGGTATCAAGGCAGTCGGCGAGGCGGAGGCGAACGCTATCCGCGCAAAGGCTCTCGCTGAGGCAGAGGGCTTGAACAAGAAGGCAGAAGCAATGCAGAAGATGCAGGAAGCCGCGGTACTCCAGATGTACTTCGAGGTACTTCCCGAGATCGCCAAGGCTATCGCGGCGCCGCTTTCAAGCGTCGGCAGCATCACGATGTACGGCGAGGGCAACACCGCCAAGATGATCGAGGACATCACCAAGTCCACGAATCAGGTATCGGCGGGTATGCTCGACGGCATCGGCATCGACCTCAAGGGCATGATAAACTCCTTCATCACGGGCAAGGCTATCGGTCAGGGCATCAATCCTCCCGCGATCGAGAATACACCTGCGATCGAGAATACTCCCGTTCAACCCGAGCAGCCCGCGGAGTAAAGAACGATATAAGAAAATCTCTGAACTACACTTTCCTTTCGGCAGGAGTCTCCGCTGCGGCGGAGGCTCTTGCTTGTCGTTATCTGCAAAAAAGAACGGATCGTCCGACCCGTTCTTCTTTTTATCGTATTCTTTTTTTACAGTTTAGCAGCTTATACGGAAACATTCTCGCCCTTAAGACCGATATAAGCGCCCTGCTTTGCTTCGGCAGAATCGGGGTGAGCAAGCAGCCACTTGTTTCTCGCCCAGAGCATCTTGTCTTCAAGATTCTTAGGCTCGGACTTAGCAATATCGGTGTTTGTGTCCTTCGGAAGAACGATAGCTACTCTGAAACCGCCGTCCTCGGTCTGACAGGGAGCATAGTGCAGCGAGGTAGCGTATACCTCAACAACTGCGCCCGCGGGAGCGCGGAAAGCCTTAACGTCGGCAGTATCAAGAACGCCGTCCTTGATCTGACCCTCCTTGGCAAGCAGCAGAATGAAATCGGTGGCACCGATGTTGAGCTCGCTGTCCTTATGGTATTCAAGGCAGTTGAGCAGCTTGTTATGACCCCAGCACATACCGAGCTGAATGGGCATATCTCCGTAAGCGCCTGCTTTCAGGTCGGCAAAAACGGCGCACTTTTCGAGCGAGTCGATACCCGGCTCGTAGGCTACGCCCTCTTCAGGCAGCGCGATCTTCTCCATAGCCGCGATAAGCTCTTTTGTATCGTAGCCGTCAAGCACCTTGCCGTACTCTGCAAATTCGGGATCGTTTACTGAATAGATCTTCATTATATATATCCTCCTTGTTTTCGTGTTCACGGCTTTGCGCCGTCTATGTCATTTTAGCACATTTTTCATGAAAAGTCTAACTGAATATTGCGCATTTTTACAGCATTATTCGCTCTTTCGGACTGTTTCCGCCGCCTCCGCGAAGGCGGTGAACGCGGGCTTTGCCGTCATGCTGCCCGTAAGGAGAAGCGGATCGTCGCCCTGTCTCCACGAGAGACTGTCGGTTATCCCCCATACGGTAACGCTCGTTATCGGGATACCGTCAGCCTTACATTCGAGCAGCTTTGTCATAAATCTGCCGTAGTAATCGCCCTGCTTCGAGTAATCGGCGTCGGATTTGTCCGTGCCGACGTCAAGCTCGGTTATCTGAATCTCGCAGCCAAGCTCGGAATAGTAGCGCTTAAGCCCGACCATAAAAAGATCGACGCTCACTCCCGTGTTCAGGTGCGACTGCATACCGATACCGTCGAGATTTCCCGCTTCCGCGATAGGTTTTACCATTTTGAGGATATCGTTCTGCTTGCCCGACATATAGCTGTTATAGTCGTTATAGAACAGCTTAACGCCCTCGGGCTGATACTTTCTCGCGTACTCGAACGCCCTTTCGACGAAATCCTCACCAACGGTCTGATACCACAGGCTCTTCCTCATACCGCCGCCGTCGTCGATGGCTTCGTTCACAACGTCCCACGCATAGAACAGACCGGGATAATTCTCGCTCTCCCACTCGAAAACGCTCTTGATGTAGTTCTCCATGCGTTTGAGCATCAGCTCGCGGTCGGCAAGCTCCTTGCTGTTCTTGTAGTCCTTGAAGAAGAGCCATTCGGGGGTCTGATTGTGCCACAAAAGCGTGTGACCGCGCAGCTTTATGCCGTTTTCTTTGGCGAAATCAAGCTGCGCTTTCAGATGGTCGAACTTGACAGCGGGCGACTCCATGTACTTCTCGGGGTCGGAAAGTGTGGTGTCGCGGTCAAGCAGCGAATCGGGCTTCATCTCGTTTTCCATCGTTGCGCTGCTGAACTGCCTTGCGATGAAATCCTTGTACTCGGGCGTTTTGATTATCTTGTCCGAAATACAGGTGCCGATCAGCAGTTCGCCTTCGTAAAGCTCGCGCAGAGAGGGATAGTCGGACGTATCGACAAAGGCTTCCTTCTGCGCTTCGGGGTAGTAGGTATATTCGCCCTCAATATCAAATGAAACGCTGTCAACATAGATATCGTCGGTGTTGTCGGCTTCTATATATAATAGTATCTTGTCGGCGGTGGTCGGTATCTCGAAAGTACCCTCGCACTCCGCGTAGCCGTCGGCATTTGTTTCCGCCCGGCATATCTGATTATAGGTAGTGTTCCCCAAAGCGTTATACTGCACCGAGATACTTACATGAGGGCTGGTGCTTCTGAATCTGCCCTTCGCCTTTACGGTGTTTCCCCTGAAAAGATCGGCGCTGTAATTGACACCGCACCAACTTTCGGCGCGACCGCTGATATGAAGCGCCTTGCCGTTGGCTGCTTTGTCGTCGTCAACTATCTCGGTCTTGACGTCGCCGCGTGCCATATAGCTGCCCGACTTCCCGAAATTATCGCCGAGAATTGCGTCGTCGTCTTTTTCGGCAGCGTCTTTTATTTCGGCGCTTTCGGTATTTTCCTCCGAAACGGTGCCTGCCGCCGAGCTGTCATTTTTGCCCGAGTCATTTCCCGCTCCGCAGGCAGTTAG